>NZ_KV823627.1:0-7575 GCF_001815995.1 Dietzia sp. HMSC21D01
ACCGGCGCGGTGTCCATGACCGGGCTCCTGTCCGACACCGACCCCGACGCCGGCACCACCCCCCGCGCCGCCGGCCGGCCGCGTCACGATCCGGAGTCGCGCACCGAGTCCGTCCCCGGCGCGCGTCCGTCCGTCCGGACCGACGCGGTCACCGGTGACCGCGCCACCTCGGCACCGTTCCGCCTGCGCCACCCCGACAAGCCCGAGGACCGGCCGAGCCAGGCCGCCGAGGGCCTCGTCGATCTGCCGTACATCATCCCCGTCGACCCCATGTCCGCGATGCTCGCACCGGAGGACATCGAAGCCGAGTGCGAGGCCTCGAACGGCAAGCTGCCCAGGCCCGAACTGCGACCCGGCGACATCGTCGCCGACCAGTACGAGGTCCGCGGTGCGCTCGCCCATGGCGGGATGGGCTGGATCTACCTCGCCGTGGACCACAACGTCTCCGACCGCTGGGTCGTGCTCAAGGGTCTGCTCCACGCCGACCAGGCCGAAGCGCAGGAGGTCGCGGTCGCGGAGCGGGAGATCCTCGCCGAGCTGTCGCACCCGTCGATCGTGCGTATCTACAACTTCATCCACGACGACTGGGCCACCTCGCCCACCCACGGTGGGTACATCGTCATGGAATACGTCGGCGGCCCCAGCCTCCGCGACGTCCGGCGCGCCGCCCCCGGGCGGGTCCTGCCGGTGGAGAAGGCCATCGCCTACGTCCTCGAGGTCCTCCAGGCGCTGTCCTACCTGCACTCCGTGGGGCTGGTCTACAACGACCTCAAGCCCGAGAACATCATGCTCACCGAGGACCACGTCAAGCTGATCGACATGGGCGCCGTGTCGGGCGTCGGCGACTACGGGCACATCTACGGCACCCCCGGCTTCCAGGCCCCAGAGATCCCCGAGACCGGACCGACCATCGTCTCGGACCTGTACACCGTCGGCCGGACACTGGCCTCGCTCATCGTCCGCCTGCCCGTCGTCGACGGTCGCTACGCCGACGGGATCCCCTCGCCCATGGAGGAGCCGGTCTTCAGCCGGTACGACTCCCTGTACCGGTTCCTGCTGCGCTCCACGCACGAGGACCCCGACATGCGGTTCCGCAGCGCCACCGGCATGGCCAACCAGCTCATGGGCGTCCTGCGGGAGGTGCTGGCACTGCGGACCGGGGTGCCGCACCCCGCGTTCTCGTCCGTGTTCTCCCCCCAGCGGTCGACCTTCGGCACCCTGTTCACCGTCGAGCCGACGGACTTCCTCGTCGACGGCCGCGCCCGCGACACCACGCTCACCGGCGCCGAGCTCGTCGACGCGCTCCCGGTACCCCTCATGGAGTCGTCCGACCCGGCCAGCCGCATCCTCGCCGCGACCTCGTACACCTCGGTCGAACAACGGATCGACACGCTCAGGGAGCTCTACTCGGACACCGGCTCCGAGGCGCACGAGAGCATCGGCGTCATCATGTCGCTCGCACGCGCCTACCTCGAGAGCGGGGACCTCGCCGCCGCCGAGGCGCTCCTGGAGGAGAACGCCCACCGGCGGCGCGCCGAGTGGCGGCTCGTCTGGTACGACGGCATCGTCGCGCTGCTCAAGGGCGACCCGGTCGGCGCCTACCCGAAGTTCCAGCAGGTGCTCTCCGCCATGCCCGGCGAGAACGGACCCAAGCTGGCCCTCGCCGCCACCGCCGAGCTCATCCTCGACGTCTGCCCCGAACGGGACCGCGCCCGCTGGGCCCGCTCGAGCGAGCACTTCTACCGCACCGTGTGGTCGGTCGACCGCTCGGTCATCAGCTCGGCGTTCGGACTGGCCCGCCAGCTCCAGCGGCGCGGCGAGGTCGCGGCCGCCATCGAGGAACTCGACCGCGTCCCACCCAACTCGCGCTACTCCTCGCTGGCCAACCTCACCGCGATCCTCCTCCTGTGCCAGGGACGCCCACTGGAGGAGACCGAGGAGTCCCACCTGCGGGAAGCCGCACGCCGGGTGACCAACCTGTCCGCCGGCGAGCACCGGGCCTTCCAGATCCGGCTCACCGTCCTCACCACCGCACTCGCGTGGATCCAGCTGCCCGGCAACGAGCCCTCGCCGTCCCCGCTGATGCGGGGCGTGCCGTTCACCGAGTTCGGCCTGCGCTCCGGTGCCGAGACCGTCCTGCGGACGCTCGCCCGGTCCACCGAGACGCGGGCCCAGCGGTTCCGCCTGGTCGACCAGGCCAACAGCATCCGCCCGCGCACGTTGTTCTAGCGCCGCGGGGGCGGTCAGGGCACTACCGTCCCAGGCCCAGCACGGTGTCGCACGCCCGCGCGATCGCCAACTCCTCGTCCGTCGGCACCACGAGCACCGCGACCCGGCTGTCCGGCGTCGAGATGACCCGCTCGCCCGTGCCGTTCTCGTTGGCGTCGCGATCGATGTCGACCCCCCAGTCGCTCATCGTGGACAGCGCGTCGGCCCGCAGGCGGGCGACGTTCTCCCCCACCCCGGCGGTGAACGTGATCGCGTCGACCCGGCCGAGGACCGCCCAGTAGCCGCCGATGTAGCGGCGCAGGCGATGGATCACCACCTCGTAGGCGAGCCGGGCGTTCTCGTCGTCGTCGTCGACCCGGGTCAGCAGCTCGCGGAAGTCACGCGCGCCCGACAGTCCCTCCAGCCCGGACCGGCGGTTGAGCAGGGTGGAGACGTCCTCCGGTGACATCCCGCGGTCGCGGATGAGGTGGATGATCAGCCCGGGGTCGAGGTCCCCGGGGCGCGTGCCCATGACGAGACCCTCGAGCGGGGTCAATCCCATGGAGGTGTCCATCGGCCTGCCGCCCGCGATCGCCGACGCCGACGCCCCGTTCCCCAGATGCAGGACGATCTGGTTGATCTCGTCGTAGGGCCGGCCGAGGACGTCGGCGACACGGTGGGAGACGAACTCATGACTGGTGCCGTGGAAGCCGTACCGACGCAGGTCCCATTCACGCGCGGTCTCCCTGTCGATCGCGTACGTGTGGGCCGCGGCGGGCAGCGTGTGGAAGAAGCCCGTATCGAACACCGCGACGTGCGGCAGCCCGGGCAGCAGCTCGCGGGCGACCCGGATGCCGCGCAGGTTGGCCGGATTGTGCAGCGGGGCGAGTAGTTCGAGCTTCTCGATGTCGGCCTCCACCTCGGCGGTGACCTCGACCGGCTCGTGGAAGGCCGGCCCACCGTGGACGACCCGGTGGCCGATCGCCTCGACGCCCAAATCGGTGGGGTGCACCCGCAGTTCCTCGGCCAGCTCCAGTACGCGGGCCAGCGCGGCGGTGTGGTCGGGGAATCCGGCCTCCGCGGTCCGCTCCGCGGCGGGCGATCCCGTGAGCTCGCCGCGGCGCACGGTCATGGTGCCGACGGGCTCCCCGATCCGCTCGACCAGAGCCCAGGCCAGCTCGGCCTCTTCGGCGGTGTCGAGGATCTGCAGCTTGAGGGAGGACGAGCCGGAGTTGATGACGAGTACGCGGGTCATGAATCGCTTCCCTGGGAGTCGCCGGCGCCCTGCGCCTGGACGGCCGTGATGGCGACGGTGTTGACGATGTCCTCGACCAGCGCGCCGCGCGACAAGTCGTTGATCGGCTTGCGCAGGCCCTGCAGGACCGGCCCGATCGCGACAGCGCCCGCGGTCCGCTGGACGGCCTTGTACGTGTTGTTGCCGGTGTTGAGGTCGGGGAACACCAGCACGGTGGCACGTCCGGCGACCTCGGAATCGGGCATCTTCTTCCCGGCGACCGTGGGGTCGACGGCCGCGTCGAACTGCAGGGGGCCGTCCACGACGAGGCCGGCCACCGGGTCGGCGGCGCGCGAGGCGGGACCAGCGGCGGACGCGGCGGCGTCGGCGATGCGCGACCGCACGAGTGCGGTGGCCTCGCGCACCTTGTCGACGTCCGCGCCCGTGCCGGAGTCACCGGTGGAGTACGACAGCAGCGCCACCCGCGGTTCGATACCGAAGCGCGCGGCGGTCTCGGCGGACGACACGGCGATGTCGGCGAGCTGCTCCGCGGTGGGATCTGGTACCACCGCGCAGTCGCCGAACGCGAGCACGTGGTCGGCCAGGCACATGAGGAACACGCTCGAGACCGTCTTAACGTCCGGCCGCGTGCGGATGATCTCCAGTGCCGGACGGATGGTGTGCGCGGTGGTGTGAGCTGCGCCGGAGACCATGCCGTCGGCGAGGCCCGTGTGCACCATCATCGTGGCGAAGTAGGAGATGTCGAGGATGCGGTCGCGGGCCACGTCCAAGGTCATCCCCTTGTGCTTGCGCAGCTCGGCGTACTCCTCGGCGAACCTGTCGGCGTGTTCGCTCTCCCGCGGGTCGAGCAGCTGCGCCCCGCTGAGGTCGATGCCCAGTTCATCGGCGCGGCGTCGGATCGCCTCGGGATCCCCGAGGATCGTCAGGTCGGCGACGTCACGTCGCAGCAGACGGCCGGCGGCGTGGAGGATGCGGTCGTCGTCGCCCTCGGGCAGGACGATGTGCCGCTTGTTCGCGCGGGCGCGTTCGAGAAGTTGGTGCTCGAACATCTGCGGCGTCATCACGTCGGGCGTGTCGACGCGCAGCCGGGCGAGCAGTTCCTCGGTGTCGACGTGCTTCTCCATGAGGCTCAGCGCGGTCTCGACCTTGCGTCCGGAGCCGGAGTAGACACGACCGCGGGTCTCGGCGGCGAGCCGCGCGGTGTCGTAGGTCCCGTGCTGGGTGCAGACGATCGGCAGGGTGGACCGCATCCCACGGACGAGCTTGTCCAGCGCCGGGTTCGGCGTCACCCCGCCGTTCCAGATCATCCCGGCCAGCGACGGGAAGCCTTCGGCCGCGTGCGCGGTGAGGATCGCCAGCACCGCGTCGGTGCGGTCGGCGGGCACGATGACCACCATGCCGTCGACGAGCCGCTCGAGGATCCGGTCGCCGGTCATGCCGCCGACCATCACGGCCATCGCCTCGCGGTCGAGCAGCGCCGGGTCGCCAGAGTACAGAGTGCCGTCGACCGCCTCCTTGAGCTCGCCCATCGTGGGTGCGGTGAGCAGCGCCTGGGTGGGCAGGGTCCAGGCCGGCACGTCGAGCGTGTCGAGTTCGGCCTGGATCGCCTCGAGGGCGTCGGGGTCGCAGCGGTTGGCGACGACACCGACGGGGTGGGCGTGCTCGGCGCGCAGTTCGTCGAGCGTGAGCCGGGCGTTGGTGCCGATCTCTGCCGGAGAGCGGTCGGTACCGCGGAGCACCAGTAGCACGGGGGCGCCCAGGTTCACGGCGATCGTGGCGTTGAAGTCGTACTCCGTGGGACTGGGGACCCCGGTGTAGTCGGTCCCGAGGATCACCACGACGTCGCATTGGCGGGCGACCACCTGGTAGCGGTCGACGATCTCGGCGAGGGCGGCGTCGCGGTCCTCGTGGACGCGCAGGTTCGTCACGCCGATGCAGTCCTCGTAGTCGAGGTCCACGGTCGTGTGCTGCAGCAGCATCTCGAGGATGCGGTCCCGGGCCGACTCGTCGGCGGTCGCCGTGCCGGTAGCCGCGCCGGTGGTCACACCGGGGACCGGCCGCGGGGCGACGGTGACGGGACGGAACACGCCGACCCGCTGGACGGTACCGGCGAGGATCCTCAGCAGGCCCAGCGCGACGGTCGACTTCCCGGTGTCTCCCTCGGGGGCCGCCACGTAGACGGCTGACGAGGAGAGCGGCTCGTTCCCGCTCTGGGCCGGGATGGTCAGCGCGGCGATGTCGGGTTCGGGCGGCTCGGCCCCGTACGACTCGGACGACTCGGGCGACTCGGGCGTGACGGAATCGGGCGGAAGGGAATCGGGCACGGGGGCATTGTGACAGCGCGGGTGGCGCGGCACATCAGGTACACCCCTGTCGGGCGCGTCCGTCACCCCGGTCGGGGGCCGATCGTCAGGCATCGGTGAGCCTGTCGACGCCGGGTGGCAGCCACGTGCACAGCCCGGGCGAAGCGGGGTTCACGATGGTCGTCCAGCCCGCCGGCCCGTCACCGACGAATCCGTGATGGACGGGACAGCCGAGTGCGCCGTTCGCGACGGTCGTCGGTCCGCCCCTGGACCATTCCCGGACGTGGTGGAACTGACTTCGTCGGGCCGGGGCTGTGCATCCGGGGAAGGTGCACCCTCCGTGGGCGGCGTAGAGGACCAGCCGCTGGATCGCCGTGGCGATGCGCCGTTCGGGGTGGGCGTCCACGTCGACCCTGAGCAGCTCTTCGCGTCCGTCGCGGAGTAGCGAGACGAACCATGGCATGGCTCCGGCCATCGAGACGGCCTGCCTGACACTGAGCTGGGTGCCCGAGTCGGTGCGGACGAGCGCGTGGGGGTCCTCGAGCTGCTCGGGGGTCAGCCGCACCACGATGGTCGCGATCCCCTTGGGCCGTGCCGGGTCGACGGTCGAGCCGAGTGCCCACTGGTGGACCAGTGCGTCGTGGGCACGCTGCTCCGGGGTGCGGTCGTCCGATCCGGGTTCGCACGGCACGGCCCCGCCCGGGCCACCGAAGTCGCATAGCGCCCGCTCCACCAGCGCGCGACCGCGAGGGGTGAGCGTCATGGTCAGCGTGCTCGTCCCGTCGGAGCGCACGGCTCCGAGCCTCGCGGAGCGCTGACGCTCCTGGTGCTCCTCGCGGTCCCGGCCGCGGGCGGGACACAGCTCCGCGATCCGTCGCGCGGCCTCAGCGCGCAGGTCGGCGGGCGCCGCCGACCGGGCGAACCGTGTGAGTTCCTCGGCGAACGCGGTCTTGGCCGTGCCGCCCATCGTCCCGGGTAGTGCCGCGACGGCCTTGGCGATGATCCGCTCGTGCTCACCGGAGATCTCTCCGCTCGCTGCCGCCCGCCCGGCCGGGGTGGCCTGGCGCCCGCCGGCGTCGATCCGGCCGTGCACAGTGCCCTTGGCCAGGCCCAGCCTCTCGGCGAGCATGGCGGCCACGCCTCCGGGGGTCCGGCCCTTCTGCCCGTGCAACGCCGCCAGCTCGGCGGTCGCGCGGCAGCCGCTGGCCTCGAGCCGGCGCGCCAGGACTTCGACGCGGCCCACCGCGTCCGCGAGCGCGTCGGCCTCGACGGCGGACCACTCGACCGCGGACAGTGACTCCACGGACGCCTCGAGGAACCCGAGGACATCGGCCAGCGTGGGCGGCTCGACACTGCGACCGCCGTCGCCCTCGGTGCCCGATATCCCCTGCTCCATGCCCTGAAGTATAGAACAGGCGTACGACACCGTGGGGTTGCTTCCGGCGGCCGACCGCCCGCGGGTCTCCTCAGTCGCGCTCGGTCAGCAGCCGGAACCTGAGCTCGTCGAGCATGGCGGCGACCTCGGCGCTCACGAGCGCGCGTTCGAGCGTGACGAGCCTGGCGAGGTCCGCTGAGGCCGCGTCGGGGTCACTGTGGTCGAGGTGTCGTGACGCGCGCGTGTAGAGCAGGTCGAACTCTGCGAAGTCGTGCACGCGGTCGCGCGCGAGTTCGCCGATCCACACGCACTCCCGGCCGCGCTCGCCGGCCGCCTCGAGGACACGCCGGGCCGACTCGAGGACCGCCCTCACCTCGCCGCGCCGGGCCTCGCCGTCCCGCGCCGGGCCTCGCGGAGCCCCGCCGTCGAGAACC
>NZ_KV823628.1:0-3464 GCF_001815995.1 Dietzia sp. HMSC21D01
CGCCGCCCGGGCCCGGCCGCAGCTCGCGCGTGACGAGGTTCCGCGCGGCGAGCTCGTCGTCCGCCGGGTAGTCGACCCCGATCAGCGACAACCCGCGCGCGGGCGCCACGGGCACCGCGGAGGACCGCTCGGTCTCCGCCAGCAGCCCGCTGATCCAGTCGAGGCTGCGCCGGCCCTCCCCCACGGCCATCACGGCGCCCACGAGGCTGCGCACCATCGACCAGCAGAACGCGTCCGCGCTGACCGACGCCGTCCACACCTCGGTCGCACCGGGCGCGTCCGCACCGCGCGGATCCGGCTCGGTCCGCCACTCGAAGCGCTGCAGCTCCCGGATGGTGGTGGCACCCTCGCGGCGGCGGCAGAACGCGGCGAAGTCGTGCAGGCCCAGCAGCCGCTCCGAGGCCGCGCGCACCGCCTCGAGGTCCGCGGTGCGGGTCCACGCCGCCGTGTCGCGGGCGCGGGTGGGTTCGGCGCCCCACGGCGCGGTGGTGAGGCGGTACTCGTAGTGACGGCGCAGGGCGGAGAAGCGGGCGTCGAACTCGTCCGGCACCCACCGCGCGTCCATCACGGCGATGTCCGCGGGCAGCAGCCGTGCGAGCCTCCGGACCAGCGCCTCAGGGCGCCCGTCCAGCGAGCGCTGGTCGAGCCACGCCGGGTCCACGTCGACGTGGCAGACCTGGGCGCGGGCGTGCACCCCGGCGTCGGTCCGGCCCGCGACGGTCAGCGTGACCGGGTTCCGCAGCACGGTGCCGAGTTCGGCCTCGAGCACCCCGCACACCGTCCGCAGCCCGGGCTGACGCGCCCACCCGGAGAAGTCGG
This sequence comes from Dietzia sp. HMSC21D01, assembly GCF_001815995.1. Taxonomy (NCBI): domain Bacteria; kingdom Bacillati; phylum Actinomycetota; class Actinomycetes; order Mycobacteriales; family Dietziaceae; genus Dietzia; species Dietzia sp. HMSC21D01. Next base: position 820 of record NZ_KV823628.1, read on the forward strand.
TGCCGTCATAGGCGACGTCGAGGCGGATCCGGCGGGTGCTCACGGCCTACAGACGCTAGACCACGCCCGCGCGCGCCCGCCACACCAGCCCACCGCCGCCCGGTCCGGCACGATGGCCCCATGTCGTCGCCGCGCCCACCGTCGTCCCCGTCCCGACCGGCGCCGGGGTGGTCCGCCCCGTCGGTCCGTCCCCCGCACCGCGCCGCGCGTAGCCGCCCACGCAATGCCGCGCTCCTCGCCGTCGGCGTAGCCGTCGCCCTCACGCTGGGGGCCTGTTCCGGGAGCGACGACGAGGCCCCGCCCCCCGCGTCCCCTCCCGCGCCCACCGACATCGCAGGACCGCCCGACACCGCCGTGGCCCGGTACGTGGCACTCGGCGACTCGTTCGCCGCCCTGGGTCCGACCAACGCCCCGACGAGCGGGCCGGAGGCGTGCCTGCGCTCCACCCGCAACTACCCGTCTCTGCTCGCCGGCGACATCCGGCCGGGCGAGTTCATCGACGCCACCTGCGGCGGAGCGCGGACGGTGGACATGACCGCACCCCAGATCCCCGAGACCCCGCCGCAGTTCGACGCCCTCACCGCCGAGACGGACCTGGTGACCCTGTCGATCGGCGGCAACGACATCGGGTTCGGCGACATCGTGGGATGCGTGATGCGGACAGCCCGAGTCGCCGACGGTGCGCCCTGCCGCGAGCGGCTGGACGGCGTCACCTCGGACGCGCTGGCCGGGCTGGCGGGCCGACTGGATGACGTGTACGCCGGCATCCGCGAGCGCTCGCCCGATGCCCGGATCGTCACCACCGCGTACCTCCCGCTGGTGCCCGAGCTCGACAGCTGCGACTTCGTGGACCGGATGAGCCCCGGTGACGTGGACTGGACGCGCTCCGTCACCGAGCGGATCAACCGGGTCGTCGTGGACGCCGCGGACCGCGCGGGCGCCGCGGCGGTCCTGCCCGACGACGCCGCGAGCCGCCACGCCTGCGCGCCGGTGGCGGGGCGTTACACCGACTTCACCGGCATCGAGACCGCCTCGCACCCGACGCACCCCACGGCTGCGGGGCACCGGGCGATGGCCGAGGCGGTCGCGGACGTGCTCTGACCGGAGGCGTGTACGACGAGGGCCCCGTCTCCGCGGGTGCGGTGACGGGGCCCTGCATCTCGTACCGGGGCGGATCAGGCCTTGTCGGCGTCCGAACCCTCGGCGTGGGTCGCGTCCTCGGACACGGCCTCGGCGGTCTCCTCAACGGCGTCCACCTGGGCGTCGTCGGCGCCCTCGACCTGGTCGGCGATCGGGCTGTTGGCCTCGGCCTCGGCGGTCACGTCATCGGTCGACTCGGCGGCGGCCGGGGCGGCGGCGGCCTTGGAGGCGGCGGCGCGGGTGGCGCGGGAGGCCTCCGCGGAGGCGAGCTCCTCGGTCACGAGCGCGATCATCGCCATGGGCGCATTGTCGCCCTTGCGGTTCTCGAGCTTGACGATCCGGGTGTAGCCACCGTCGCGGTTGGCCGCGCGCGGGCCGATCTCGGCGAACAGCTTGTGCAGGACGTCCTTGTCGCGGATGACCTTGGCGGCCTCACGACGGTCGGCCAGCGTGCCGCGGCGGGCCTTGGTGACGAGCTTCTCCGCGTACGGGCGCAGCAGCTTCGCCTTGGTCTCCGTGGTGCGGATGGCGTCGTGCTCGAACAGCTGGGTGGCCAGGTTCGAGAGGATGAGCCGCTGGTGGGCGGCGGATCCGCCGAGGCGGGCGCCCTTCTTGGGCTTGGGCATCAGATTCTCCTAGGAATGGTGTTCCGGGCGCTCGTCAGAGCTGCTCGGTCTCGGCGTAATCCTCGCCGCCCTCGTCGGTCCACGTCCCGGTCTCGGCGTCGTAGCCGGCGACCGAGGCGGGATCGAATCCGGGGGGCGCGTCCTTGAGCGACAGGCCCAGCTCGACGAGCTTGACCTTGACCTCGTCGATCGACTTCTGGCCGAAGTTGCGGATGTCGAGCAGGTCCGACTCGCTGCGGGCCACGAGCTCGCCCACCGTGTGGACGCCCTCGCGCTTGAGGCAGTTGTAGGACCGGACCGACAGGTCCAGGTCGTCGATGGGCATGCCGTAGGCGGCGATGTGGTCGGCCTCGGCCGGGCTGGGCCCGATCTCGATCCCCTCCGCCTCCTCGTTGAGCTCACGGGCGAGACCGAAGAGTTCGACGAGGGTCTTACCGGCGGACGCCAGGGCGTCACGGGCGGTCATCGAGTTCTTGGTCTCGACGTCCAAGACCAGGCGGTCGAAGTCCGTGCGCTGGTGCACACGGGTCGCCTCGACCTTGTAGGTCACCTTGAGGACGGGCGAGTAGATCGAGTCGACCGGGATCCGGCCGATCTCGTGGCCGGCGTCCTTGTTGAGCCCGGCGGGCACGTAGCCACGGCCGCGCTCGACGACCAGCTCGATCTCCAGACGGCCCTTCTCGTTGAGAGTGGCGATGTGCAGGTCCGGGTTGTGCACCTCGACGCCGGCGGGCGGGACGATGTCACCGGCGGTGACGGCACCCGGCCCCTGCTTCTTGAGGTACATGGTGACCGGCTCGTCCTCGACGGACGAGACGACCAGGCCCTTGAGGTTGAGGATGATGTCGGTGACATCCTCCTTGACGCCCGGCACGGTGG
>NZ_KV823629.1:0-2065 GCF_001815995.1 Dietzia sp. HMSC21D01
CCGGGGCCACGAGCCAGCCGTCGAGCAGGCCGGTGCCGGAGCGGGCGCCGTAGTGGCGCGCCACGGCCGTCGCGGAGGTCTCGACTCCGATCGCCGTGAGGCACGTGTCGGCCATGCCGCGCAGCACCGCCCCGCCGATCACCGGGCTGATGCCCACCACGGGGGCGGGGGTGGACCGCAGCGCGGCGCGGATCCCGGGCACCGCGAGGATCGCGCCGACGGAGACCACGGGGTTGGAGGGGGCGACGACGACGAGGTCGGCCGTCCCGATGGCCTCCAGCGCCTCGGGTGTCGGGGAGGCGGACTCCGCGCCGATCTGGACGAAGCCGGAAGCGGGCAGTTGCGCCCTGTGCCGGACCCACCACTCCTGGAAGTGGATCGCCCGCGAGCCGGTCGCGGACCCGCCCGCCTCACCCGCCCCGGCCCCGCCTTCCGCGGCCGACGGGTCGGTCACCACGACGTGCGTCTCGCATCGGTCATCGGTGACGGGCAGCAGGCGCACGCCGGGGGACCAGCGGGTGCAGAGCGCCTCGGTGACGTCGGTGAGGCGGTAGCCGGCGTTGAGCATCTGGGTGCGCACGAGGTGGGTGGCCAGGTCCTTGTCGCCGAGGCCGAACCAGTCGGGCTGGACGCCGTACGCGGCGAGCTCGTCGCGGCAGTTCCAGGTCTCTCCGGCGTGGCCCCAGCCGCGCTCGGGGTCGATGCCTCCGCCGAGGGTGTACATACACGTGTCGAGGTCGGGGCAGATGCGGACGCCGTGCATCCAGGCGTCGTCCCCGACGTTGACCACCGCGTCGATGCGGTGGGGGGAGTCGGCGCGGGCGGACTCGGAGTCCAGCCCGAGCAGCCGGCGGGCACCGAGGAGGAAACGGGCGCCACCGACGCCTCCGGCCAGAACACAGATCTTCACGGGGACGAGACTAGTGACGGGCCCGGGAGCCGGGGGCGCGACCCCGCTGGGCTGCGGAGTCCGGCGCGGCGTGGCGGCAGAGACCGGCGCAGCGATGGAGGCGAAGCCCCACGCGGCGGCATGTCACACGCCACATCCGAGGCGGCGTGTCACCGGTCATAGCCGCAGGGGAAAATGGTAGGTCCCGCCGATTTCGCTTGACCTTCGCGGCTTGCATGTGTGTAATCACAGGTGTGTCATTCCCTGGTGGGTGACGGTAAACCACGTTACGGACACCGGACGGGCGCCGGGCCGACGGCGCCCTGACGATCGAGGCCTTACGCGATCGCGCCGGTGACGGGCACTCCATCGCGGATCTTTCGCAGACGAACAACGCAACACGAAGGGATGACCGTGGATCGACAGTCACGCACCGTCGCGGGACCCGAGCTGGCTCTGGTCGACCTCGGTGTCCCCGGCCTGTTCGTCGAGGACGAGCAGGAGAGCTGGCAGGACCGGGCTCTGTGCGCGCAGACCGATCCCGAGGCGTTCTTCCCCGAGAAGGGCGGCTCGACCCGCGAGGCCAAGAAGATCTGCACCGGGTGCGAGGTCAAGGCGGAGTGTCTCGAGTACGCGCTGGCCAACGACGAGCGGTTCGGCATCTGGGGCGGGCTGTCCGAGCGCGAGCGGCGACGCATCAAGCGCGACGCCGTCATCTGATCCCCGGCCGCCGCGCGATCATCCCCTCCGCAGGTGCGCGGCGTTCAGTCCCCCTCCGGGCCCGCCTCGACCTCGTCCGGTGAGATCTCCAGGTGCTGCGACACCAGCTCCACGAGCACGGAGTAGATGAGATCCCGCAGGTCGTCGCCCTCCGGCGCACGCCGGGTGAGCGGCTTCCGGAACAGCACCAGCCGCGCGCGGGTCGGCTGCCCCGACCGGTCCACGCCCGCGGGCACGAGCCGGGCGAGCGGGACGTCGCCGTCGGCCACGACCTCCTCGGGCCAGGTCTCCCCGGGGCGCAGGCGCATCCGCGGCACCATGTCCACGGCGAGGTCCAGGTGCTCGAGGCGCGCGTGCCAGTGCTGGTCGATCTCCGCGAACGCCTCGAGGGCGGCGGCGTCGAACTCCGCCGACCGGCTGCGCCAGCGGGGCACCTCGGGCGGCAGGATCGGCCCG
>NZ_KV823630.1:0-6788 GCF_001815995.1 Dietzia sp. HMSC21D01
CCGGATCCGCGGCAGCCGGCGGTGTCCAGCCGGGAGCCGCAAGACCAGGCCCCGGAGCCGCACGCCCACGTCCACGCCCAGGCTCCTGCCCGTCCCGACTCGGGCAGCCCGTCGCGCACGGACCGCCCGTCGGCGGAGCCGACACCCGCTCCCCCTCCCGCTCCCGCGCCCGACGCGGGATCGGCGGCGGAGACCGACGACCCGTGGCGGGACCGTCCCGCTCAGCAGCTCGAGCCGGGGGCCCCGTCGCAGCCCGCGCAGCAGTCCTCCGCCCCGGGCTCGCAGTCGCCGACGCCCACCGATCCCGAGTCGGGCCCCGAGGCCGCGCCCGAACCCGGACAGCCGGCGGCTGCGGCTTCGGCTCCCGGTATCGAGGCCGAGGACATCCGCCGCGCGTGGCCGGCGATCCGCGAGGCCGTCCGTACCCGCACCCGCACGGTCGAGGTGATGCTCGCCGGCGCGACGGTCGCGGGCGTGGACGGCCGGGTGATCCACCTGGTCCACGACTACGCGCCACTGGCCAAGCGGTTGTCCCAACCGCACAACGCGACCGCGATCACGGACTCGATCACGGAGGTCGTGGGCGGCGACTGGACCATCCGCTGCACCTCCGGAAGCGCGCCCGCAGGTGCCGGAGGCACCCCGGCCGCCCCGGAGGCGGCTCCACCAGAACCCGGGCGGGGGTCCTCCGCGGGCCCTACTGACGCCCCCGGTTCTCCCCGACAGGGTGAGCCGCGGGGCTGGGAACGTCGTCTCCGCGCCGCGGACGCCACGCAGAGCGGAGCCGGCGGTCCGGGTGGCTACGACGACATCCCGCCTCCGCCCGAGGAACCCGATCCCGAGCCGGGCGAACCGGACAGCCCGCCCCCGCCGCCGGTCAGCGAGGACGAGATGGTCGACGAGGCACGGAGCGGCCCCCAGAATCTCGACCACCGCACCGGCGAGGACATCGCGTTGGCCCTGCTCAAGGAGCACCTCGGGGCCCGTCCGCTCGAGCGCTGACCCACCCGGCCCGCCGCGCGCCGGGGCACGGTGTCCCAGCTGACGGTTACGCTGGACGTCGACCGACCGGGGCCGCCCCGGCAGGACCAGGCACGACCGCACCACCGCCCGCACACCGCCGAAAGGACCCCAGCCATGCAGCCCGGACCCGACATGAACGCCCTGCTCCAGCAGGCCCAGCAGATGCAGGCCCAGCTCGCCGAGGCGCAGCAGGAGATCGCCGCGAGCACGGTCGACGGTCAGGCGGGCGGCGGGCTCGTCACCGTCTCCATGCGCGGTACCGGCGAGGTCACCGGCGTGACCATCGACCCGAAGGTCGTCGACCCTGAGGACGTCGAGACGCTGCAGGACCTGCTCGTCGGCGCGTTCGGCGACGCCCACACCAAGGTGCAGGAACTCGCGGAGTCCCGCCTCGGCCCGCTCGCCTCCGGCGGCGGCCTCGGCGACATGATGGGCGGCCTGGGCATGTGAGCCCGCGGGACCCGGTGTGCACCGGGTCCCGCCACCCGGGGCCGGGGCGCCCCGGGGCCCCGCCACCCGACGACGCAACCGTCGCCGGCCAGCAAGAACACAGGAAAGCGCGATGTACGAGGGACCGGTCCAGAACCTGATCGACGAGTTCGGCAAGCTGCCGGGCATCGGGCCGAAGTCCGCGCAGCGCCTGGCGTTCCACCTGCTGCAGGCCGAGCCCGAGTCGGTCGAACGCCTCCGCTCCGCGCTGCAGGCGGTGGTGGAGGGCGTCACCTATTGCGAGGTCTGCGGCACCGTCGCGGCGGCCGAGCGCTGCCGTATCTGCTCCGATCCCCGCCGCGACCCCACCCTCATCTGCGTGGTCGAGGAGCCCAAGGACATCGAGGCCATCGAGCGCACCCGGGAGTTCCGCGGGCTCTACCACGTGCTCGGCGGCGCGCTCGACCCGATCAACGGCATCGGACCCAACGAACTACGCATCGCCGGACTCATGCGGCGGGTCGGGGCCGAGGTGGAGGGCGAGGAGATCGCCGAGATCATCATCGCCACCGATCCCAACACCACCGGTGAAGCGACCAGCACTTACCTGGCCCGCCTCCTGCGACCGTTCCCCGACCTCATCGTGAGCCGCCTGGCCTCCGGCCTGCCCATGGGCGCCGACCTGGAGTTCGCCGACGAGCTCACCCTGGGCAGCGCGCTGTCCGGGCGTCGCATCCTCTCCGGTGGCCCCGCGCAGCCGGCGCGATCGGGCGGCGTGCTGCGGCCCGAACAGGTCGACCCCGCGCAGCCGGCCGTGCCCGCCCCGGACACGGGCGCCTCGGCCCCGGCCGATCCCGCGAAGGACCCGGAGATCGGCTACCCGGGCACGGAGTCAGAGACCGAAGAGCCGCGCGGCATTTCCGTGCCACACCGCCCGTAGCCAGTCCTCGCCCAGCCCGAGCCCGGCCAGGGCCGCGAGCTGGTGGGCGTACGGGTACGGGATGTTCGGGAAATCGGTGCCCAGGAGCACCTTGTGGCCCAGGTCGGCCAGCCGAGCACGCTCGGCAGGCGGGAAGGGCATGGTCTCCTCCACGAAGTCCGTGAAGGCCATCGTGGTGTCCAAATAGACGTTCTCGTACCGCTCGGCCAGATCGAGGAAGTCCGAGTACTCGCCCATGCCCATGTGGGCGACGATCAGCGGCAGCTCGGGAAAGCGCTCGAGCACGGCGGCCACCGGGTCAGGACCCGTGAACTCTCCCGCCACCGGGCCCGAACCGCAGTGGATGACCGTCGGCACCTGCGCCTCGGACAGCACGCCCCACACCGGGTCCAGTAGCGGATCCCGGGGGTCGTACTCGCCCACCTGGATGTGCGACTTGAACACCCGCGCCCCGGCATCGACGGCATCGCGGACGTAGGCACCCGCGGTCGGCTCGGGGAAGAACGTCGCCGTGTGCAGGCAATCGGGGTGCCGTGAGGCGAACTCCGCGGACCACGCGTTGAGCCACGCGCCCATGTCGGGCTTGTGTGGGTACAGCATCGACGAGAACGCCAGCACCCCGTACGACCGCAGCCGCTCGACCCGCTCGTCCTCGGCCTCGCGGTAGGTAATGGGCCAGGGACGGCCGATCTTGGGCCCGGCGGCATCGAAGTAGTCCCACACCTTGGCCATCACCCGCGGGGGCATGAAGTGCGTGTGCACGTCGATGATGCCCGGCAGTCCGAGTGGCTCCCACATCGCGCGGACCTGCGCCGCCTCGACGGCGGGATCGGGAGGGGTCACGGACCCGGTGAGGGTGGCGGTGCCGTGGTGTTCACACATGCGTCCGAGGGTATGCCAGCGAACCCGGCCCGCCCGGCATTCGCGGCGCGGACTCCGGCGCCACCCCCGAGGCGTAGGCGGGCCGAGCGCCGGGCAGCCACGGGCCATGGGCGACGGGCCACGGGCCGCGGTGCGTTCACCTGGGCCGGCAACGCCACCTCAGCCCGCAACGCCACCTCAACCCGCGACGCCACCTCTCCCGCAACGCCGCCTATCGGATCGCGCTACGCCTACGGGGCCCCATAGGTGGAGTTTCATCCGATAGGTGGCGGGACGGGCTCGATGCCGAAGGGACGAGCCCGCGAGCGGCGGCGCTCCGCTCCCGGCGCAGTAGCTGGTCAACGGCGGGCGGCGCAGATCCACAGCGTCGCTGATCAGCGGCGGGCGGCGCAGGCGATCGGCGGAGGAGCTGCTTAGCGCCGGGCGGCCGCGATCCGCTCCCGGCGCAGCCGCTCCACCGCCGGCACCTCGACCGGCGGCAGCGAGTCCACGCCCAGCGCGCGGCACAGCAGCAGGTCGGCCAGCTCGGGATTGCGGGCCAGCACCGGCCCGTGCATGTAGGTGGCGATGATCGAGCCCTGGACCACGCCCTCGACCAGCCCGCCCGCAGGAACCGACTGACCGGCCGGCACGCCGTTGCCTACACCGGAGGTGACGCGGCCCAGGGGAGCGGCGTCGGGGCCCAACACGGTGGCGCCCATGTGGTTCTCGAAACCCGTGAGCGGCTGCGTCAGCCCTGTGACCTGCGGCGCGACCACCAGCTCGCCGATCGAGCGGGTCGCCTGCGGAGACGTGGTGACGTCCAGCAGGCCGAGCCCGGGCGCGCGCGAGCCGTCCGAGACGACGAACCACTCACCGAACACCTGCATGCCGGCGCAGATCGCCAGCACCGGCGCCCCGCGCTCCACCGCGCGTTGTAGACCCGGCGATGCGGACAGATGGCGGGAGGCGAGCTTCTGCGCCGCGTCCTCGCCGCCGCCGACCGTGTAGAGATCGCACGAGTCGGGGACGGCGTCCTCGAGGGTGATCCGCACGATCTCGGCGTCGTAGCCGCGCCACCTGAGCCGCTGCCGCAGGACCAGCGAGTTGCCGTCGTCGCCGTAGGTGCCCATGACGTCGGGCAGGACCAGACCGATCCGCACCGTCGACTCCGTGGGCCGGGCCGAGTCCGCGGCGACGGTGTCCAGCGGGGAGGCGGACGCCCCCTCCCGACGGGCCCCCGCGTCACGCGGGTCCGGGTTGCTCTCGCCGGCGTGATGCTCGCTCATCGTCACTGCTCCTTCTGGTCCGCGTCGACGGGACGGTGCCCGGCGGCGGCCATGGCCCGCCCGAGGTCACGGAACGCCGTGTAATTGGCCAGCACCTCGACCCGCCCCGGGGGGCAGTGCCGGATCGCCGCCAGCGGATCCGGCTCCAGCTCGTGGCGCACCCCGGCATAGGTGAGCCGCACCGAGAGGTCGGCCGCCCGCTCGCCCGAGGCGTACACGGTCACGCCCTCGAAGCTCTCGAACCGCACGTCCCACAGCCATGACAGGTCCACACCGTCGGCGACCTGCCCGTTCACCGCGATCACCAGGCCGTCGGCGGACGTGTCGATCATGCCGAGCGCCTCCTGCCAGCCGGCCGGGTTCTTGGCCAGCAGCAGGTGCGCGGACCGCCCGTCCACGTCGACCGTCGAGTAGCGGCCGGCCACGTCGTCGACCTGCTCGACCGCCCGGACCGCGGCGGCCGGGTCCGCGCCCATCGCCACCGCGGCCGCCACGGCCTGGGCCGCGTTGCCGCGGTTGGCCCGCCCCGGTATCGCCAGGGACAGGAGAGCCGTGAATCCGTCGGGGCCGTGGATCGCCTCGTCGTCGACCCACCAGTCCGGCTCGGGCCGCGCGAACTCCCGGCCGTCGGGCAGGGTGCCGGTCGACCGCCACCGCACCGCGCCCGTCTCGTCGATCGTCCGCGTGATCGGCTCCCCGGTGCGCGGGCAGCTCACCGAGTCACCCGCCCACGCCGACCCGGCCGCCACCCACACGACCGCCGGGTTGTCGTAGGCCACAGAGGTGATCATGACGTCGTCGCAGTTCGCCACCACCGTGGCCTGCGGCTGAGCGGCCACCCCGGCCCGCAGCCGCCGCTCGATAGCGTTGATCTCGCCCACCCGGTCGAGCTGATCCCGGCTGAGGTTGAGCAGGACGATCCCCTCCGGGGAGGTGTTCTCCGCGACGGCCGGCGTGTGGAGTTCATCCACCTCGATGGCGGCCAACCCGGCCACACTGTCGGCCACGAGGGCGGAGACGATCCCGGCGTCCATGTTGTCGCCGCCGGTGTTCGAGGCGACCCGGCCCACGGTCGACAGGGCGGAGGCGACCATCCTCGTCGTCGTCGATTTGCCGTTGGTCCCCGTGACCAGCACCGTTCGCCGGCCCGCCGCGAGTTGGCGCATGAGACCCGGATCGAGTTTCAGCGCCACGAGGCCGCCGATCATCCCGCCCGACCCGCGCCCCGACACCCGGGACGCCCAGGTCGCCAGCCGGGAGACGGCCACGGCCACCCGGCCGCGGGGGGTGAGTGCGGTGATCGCGCGGGAACTCATGCCGCAGAGTCTAGGCAGCGCGGCGTCCGGGCAGCACGGCCGCCTCAGAACCGCACCGCACCGCCCAGCGCGGTCACCACGTCGTGTCCGAGGTCGGCCGTGACCTCGTCGGGGCCGTTGGACATCCCGTCCGCGGAGGCGATCACGGCGATCGCATAGCGGCCGCTCGCGGTGTTCACCACGGCGATGTCGTGCGATTCGGTGTCGGTCTCGCCGGTCTTGTTGGCGACCGTCCCCGCGGGCAGGCGGTCCGGGAGCTTCCACCGCCGCTCCTGCGCGAGCATCGTGTCCAGCACGATCCGGGCCACGGCGGGCGAGGTCAGCGCCTCGCCCTGCGGAGCACGACCGTCGGCGGCGCGGACGAGTTCGGCCAGGTAGCGGACACTGCCGAGGGGGGTGACGTGGCTCCAGTCGCCGGTCCACTCGTAGCGGAACGCGCCGCCGGTGTGGAACTGGTCGGCCAGGCCCACGCGGTCGGCGATGTCGCCCAGCGCGGTGACGGGGTCGGTGGTGTCGGGCGCCGCGGGGCCGTCCACAGAGAGGTCGTACAGCACGTTGGCGGCGTCGTTGTCCGAGACGGTGATGGCCGCCTCGAGCAGGTCGCCGAGCCGGCCGTACGGGGTCTGCGCCGACGGGTCGGCCTCCCACGCCTCGAGCGCCCCCACCGCGTAGGCCACCTTGATGACCGACGCGGCGTAGCGGGGCTCGTCGCCGCCGGCACACACGACGCGCTCGTCGGGGGAGTCGATCGCCATCACGCACGCCGCGAGTTCGTGGCCGGCGTCCGCGGCGTCAGCCACCGCGGTGGCCACGAGAGGGCCGACCTCGACCCACCCCGCCGGCAGCGGCCGGACGAGCCGGAGCGGATCCGCGACCCGGCCGTCCGGAGGGGAGGAGGCGGTGGGCGACGTGGCCGCGCCGACGGCCGAC
>NZ_KV823631.1:0-4260 GCF_001815995.1 Dietzia sp. HMSC21D01
CCCCCCGCCGCGACATCGACGCGGACGCCGCCGAGGGGCTCCGCCACGGACGGTGGCTCGAGGCCCGGGGTGACACCGGCGTCGTCGCCGCCGTGGGCCCGGACGGTCGTGTCGCGGCGCTGGTCTCGGAGTCCGGACGCCGCGCCGCTCCGGTCGTGGTCATGCGCCCGGCGGGGCTGTGAACCCCGCGCGTAAGGTGGTCGCCGTGCAGCTGTGGCGGACGTTCGACGAGATCGTGATCCCCGACGGCGGGACCTCCGTCGCCCTCGGGGTGTTCGACGGACTCCACCGGGGGCACCGCGCCCTCGTGGACCGCGCGGTCGGAGCGGGTCGCGAACTCGGTGCCAGCCCGGTGCTGGTGACCTTCGACCCCCATCCCGTCGAGGTCGTCCGGCCGGGCACGCACCCGTCCGTCCTCACCCCCCTCGCCCGGCGCGCCGAGCTCGCGGGGGGATTCGGCGTGGACGCCGTCTTCGCGCTGCCCTTCGACCGCGAGATGGCCTCGTGGGAGCCCGACGAGTTCGTGGACCGCGTCCTCGTCTCCGGGCTCCACGCCCGCGCCGTCACCGTCGGTCGCAACTTCACGTTCGGTCGCAGTGCCGCCGGCACCCCCGAGACGATGCGTGCCCTGTGCGCGGAGCGGGGGATCGCGTGCGAGGTGGTCGACCTGCTGGAGTCCGGCGGCGAGACCGTCTCCTCGAGTCGGATCCGGCGCCTGCTGTCGGAGTCCGACGTCGCCGCCGCCGCGGAGATCCTCGGCCGCCCCCACCGCGTCTCGGGCGTCGTCGTGCACGGCGCCGGGCGAGGGGGTCGGGACCTGGGCTACCCGACCGCCAATCTCGACCTGCCCGAGCACACCGCGGTCCCCGCCGACGGCGTGTACGCGGGCTGGTTCACCGTCCTCGACGACGGCCCGGTGGACGGGTCGATCGTCCCGGGGCGCCCGTACGCGTCCGCGATCTCCGTCGGCACCAACCCGACGTTCGGGGACGCCGCGCGCAGTGTCGAGGCGTTCGTGCTGGACGAGTCCGCCGACCTGTACGGCCGGACGGCGGCCGTCGACTTCGTCGACCACGTGCGCGACATGGAGAAGTTCTCCTCCGTGGACGAGTTGCTCGTGGCGATGGACCGCGACGTCCGACGCACCCGCACCGTGCTCGGGGCCTGACCGCGCCCGAATTGGGACCGCCGCCCCCGGCTGGTAACGTAGCCGGTCGGCCCTGCTGCGGTCCGCGGCGGCGGTGGCCTCACATTTTCGCGGACTGGAACAACCAGGAGTCATCATGGCGCTGAGCACCGAAGAGAAGAAGGCCGTTCTGGCCGAGTACGGGGTCCACGAGACCGACACCGGGTCCCCCGAGGCCCAGGTCGCGCTGCTCACCCGTCGCATCCAGCAGCTTACCGAGCACCTCAAGACCCACCAGCACGACCACCACTCGCGTCGTGGCCTGCTGCTGCTGGTCGGCCGTCGTCGTCGGCTGCTCAAGTACATCGCCAAGGTCGACATCGCGCGCTACCGCTCGCTGATCGAGCGCCTCGGCCTGCGCCGCTGACACCGGCCCGCCCGGACCCGTCGACGATCCCCGCCCTCAACGTGAGGGCGGGGATCGTCCGCATCCGGGCGGCGCGGCTTCCCTCGCGTCGGGGGGCGGTGCCCGCGCGCCCCGGTGACCCGGGCGTTTATCCCTGATAGCCTCAGGTGCAGCCGGTGCGCACGTGCCGGGGTGGTCGACAGGTCCGATTGGCGGTCCTCGGTAGTGGCCGCCGGAACCCGACGCACGCGGGGTCGTTGAGAGCCGCGTGAGTGCCGTTCCGGCCGCTTCGATCGAAGGCCGAGGTCGTACCGGGACCCCCTTGACACGTGACCGGCGGCCCCGGCGGACCCGGATCCGCCGCGAGGCCCCATCGCCCCCGATACGACAGGAAACACATGTCACAGATCACGGCCGTCGAGATCGAAGACGGCGTCTTCGAATCCGTCGCGACCATCGACAACGGCGACTTCGGCCGCCGCGAGGTCCGTTTCGAGACCGGCCGGCTGGCCAAGCAGGCCGCCGGCTCGGTCGTCGCCTACCTCGACGACGACACGATGCTGCTGTCCGCAACCACCGCGGGCAAGCACCCCAAGGACCACTTCGACTTCTTCCCCCTGACGGTGGATGTCGAGGAGCGGATGTACGCCGCCGGCCGCATCCCCGGCTCGTTCTTCCGTCGTGAGGGTCGCCCCAGCACGGACGCGATCCTCACGTGCCGTCTCATCGACCGGCCGCTGCGCCCGACCTTCGCGGACGGTGTCCGCAACGAGGTCCAGGTCGTCGTGACCGTCATGAGCCTCGATCCCAAGGACCTCTACGACGTGGTGGCCATCAACGCCGCCTCCGCGTCCACCCAGCTGTCCGGGCTGCCCTTCTCGGGTCCCGTCGGCGGCGTGCGCGTCGCGCTCATCCCCACGGCCGCCGACCCGGCCGGCCAGTGGGTCGCGTTCCCGACCTCCGAGCAGCTCGAGGGGGCCGTGTTCGACATGGTCGTCGCCGGCCGCGTCGTCGGCTCGGGTGACGACGCGGACGTCGCGATCATGATGGTCGAGGCCGAGGCCACCGACAACGTCATCGAGAAGATCGCCGGCGGCGCACAGGCGCCCACCGAGGAGGTCGTCGCCCAGGGGCTCGAGGCCGCCAAGCCGTTCATCGCGGAGCTGTGCGCCGCCCAGCAGGCACTGGCCACCGCCGCGCCCGGGACGCCGCGCGAGTTCCCGCTGTTCCCGCCGTACGCGGACGACGCGTACGCCGCCGTCGCCGAGGTCGCGGAGACCAAGCTCGCCGACATCATGCGCATCGCGGACAAGCAGGACCGCGAGGTCGCGACCGACGAGCTCAAGGCGTCCGTGCTCGACGAGCTCGCCGACCGCTTCGCCGACCGCCTCGGCGAGATCGGTGCCGCGTTCAAGTCGCTGACCAAGAAGATCGTCCGCCAGCGGATCCTCACCGACCACTTCCGGATCGACGGCCGCGGCGTGCGCGACATCCGCGCGCTGTCCGCCGAGGTCGAGGTCATCCCGCGCGCCCACGGATCCGCGCTGTTCGAGCGCGGCGAGACCCAGATCATGGGCGTCACGACGCTCGACATGGTCAAGATGGCCCAGCAGATCGATTCGCTCGGGCCCGAGACCAGCAAGCGCTACATGCACCACTACAACTTCCCGCCGTACTCCACCGGTGAGACCGGCCGCGTGGGCTCGCCCAAGCGTCGCGAGATCGGCCACGGCGCGCTCGCCGAGCGTGCCCTCATGCCGGTGCTGCCCAGCGTCGAGGAGTTCCCCTACGCCATCCGCCAGGTCTCCGAGGCGCTCGGGTCCAACGGTTCCACCTCCATGGGCTCGGTGTGTGCGTCGACGCTGTCGCTGCTCAACGCCGGCGTGCCGCTCAAGGCGCCCGTCGCCGGCATCGCGATGGGCCTCGTCTCCGACGAGGTCGACGGCGAGACCCGCTACGTGGCCCTCACCGACATCCTCGGTGCCGAGGACGCGTTCGGCGACATGGACTTCAAGGTCGCCGGCACCGGGATGTTCGTCACCGCGCTGCAGCTGGACACGAAGCTCGACGGCATCCCGTCAGAGGTCCTGGCCGGTGCGCTCACGCAGGCCCGTGAGGCCCGCCTGACCATCCTGGACGTGATGGCCGAGGCGATCGACGAGCCGGACGAGCTGAGCCCGCTCGCGCCGCGCATCATCGCGATCAAGGTCCCCGTCGACAAGATCGGCGAGGTCATCGGGCCCAAGGGCAAGATGATCAACTCGATCACCGAGGAGACCGGCGCGTCCGTCTCGATCGAGGACGACGGCACCGTGTACATCGGCGCCACCGACGGCGAGTCGGCGCAGGCCGCGATCGACAAGATCAACGCCATCGCCAACCCGCAGCTGCCCAAGGTCGGCGAGCGGTTCCTCGGCACCGTGGTCAAGACCGCGCCCTTCGGCGCGTTCCTGTCGCTGCTGCCGGGCCGTGACGGCCTGGTCCACATCTCGAAGCTCGGCGGCGGCAAGCGCGTCGGCAAGGTCGAGGACGTGGTGAACGTCGGCGACAAGATGCAGGTCGAGATCGCCGACATCGACAACCGCGGCAAGATCAGCCTCGTGCCCGTGGGCGAGGACTCCGACAACGGCTCCGACGCGGACGCCGGCGGCGACGACTGATCCCGTGCCCGGCGCCCCCGGAGGGGCCCGGGCACATCCGAGGCACGCACCCCGCGCGGGGTGCGTGC
>NZ_KV823632.1:0-1457 GCF_001815995.1 Dietzia sp. HMSC21D01
CGGGCCGTGGCGCGCGCCGAGCCGGGCGCTGCGCCATGACCGGGCGTGGCGCCGTGGCCGGGCGTCGTGCTGTGACGGGGCGTAGTGCGGCAGCCTGCCGACGCGCCGTCGTAGCCGTGCGCACGGGGTGGCGCCGGGTGGGTGACGACGACGAGGGGGCCATGACCGTGGCGACCGCCTTCGCGGTGGCGGCCGTCCTGGCGCTGGCCGTGGCCGTTCTGTTGGTGGGACGGGCGGCAGTGGCCACGCATGCCGCCCGATCCGCCGCGGACCTGGCCGCACTGGCCGGCGCGCACGCGCTCCGCGAGGGCCTCGACCCGTGCACGGCGGCGTCCGGGATCGCTGCCGCGAACGGCGCGGACTTGCCGGTGTGCACGGTCGACGGCCACGACCTGGTGGCCCGGGCCGAGGTGCACGTGGATCTCGGGGTGTTCGGCTCGCGAGCGGCGTCGGCGATCGCGCGGGCCGGGCCGGTGTGAGACCCGGCCCGAAATGAGACCCGGGGCCGCCGTGGGGCCGGGCCGGTGCGAGTTCCGGGCCGGGGGGCGGACAGGTCTGGCGGTGGTCCTCTACCCGGCGACCCCGGCGAGTTGCCCGACCACCTCCGTGAGCAGCGCGATCGCGCCCGGCTTGGAGAGCGGGTCGTTGCCGTTGCCGCACTTGGGCGACTGGATGCAGGAAGGGCAGCCGGACTCGCACTCGCAGGCGCGGATCGCGTCCAGGGTCGCCCGCAGCCACGGGGTCGCGCGCCGGAAGCCCCGCTCGGCGAAGCCCGCCCCGCCGGCGTAGCCGTCGTAGACGAAGACCGTGGGCAGGCCGGTGTCGGGGTGCAGGGCGGTGGACACCCCGCCGATGTCCCAGCGGTCGCACGTGGCGACCAGGGGCAGCAGCCCGATCGCGGCGTGTTCGGCCGCGTGCAGCGCCCCCGGCCAGTCCGCCTCCTCGAGCCCGGCCACGCGCAGGAGCTGCGGGGTGAGCGTGTAGACCACCGCACGCGTGGCCAGGGTCGTCTCCGGCAGGTCCAGTGGGGGCACGTCGAGGATCTCCCCGCCGCGCAACCGCCGCTGATAGCCGGTGACCCGAGTGGTCACCTCCACGTCCGCCAGCGACAGGGTCACGGGCCCGGCCGGCACCGTCTCCAGCGTCTCCATGAGGTCGATCGACACCTGCTCTCGCGCGGAGGTCGTCCACTCCGGCACCTCGGGGTGACACAACGCCAGTCCCTCGTCGAGGTCGAGTTCGTCGACGATGAACGACTCGCCCTGGTGCAGGTACAGCGCGCCGGGGTGGACCTGCGAGCGGGCGCGGACGGAGTCGATAGTGCCGAGCATCCGGCCGTCCACCGCGTCCACGATCACCACCTCCGCGCCGCCCTTGCCGCGGATGTCGACCTCGGCGTGCGGGGTGTGGTCGTCGGCGGCCGGGTACCAGCCGGCGGGCCGGCGGCGCACGAGGCC
>NZ_KV823633.1:0-3362 GCF_001815995.1 Dietzia sp. HMSC21D01
CTCGCCGCGGTGCACCGGCACCCCGCCAACCGCCGCGGATGGCCCACCACCGCCGCCGAATCGGTCCTGCGCGGGGCCCGCGCCTCCGCCGGAGTCGAGGGCGCGTCCGTCCGTCTGGACAGCGACGGCGAGCCCGACGAGATCCTGTCCGGCGCCCTGCGGGTCGCCGGTGAACTCACCGGCGAGTCCCTGGATCGTGCCGTCGCCGTGTGGACCCGCTCGCCGCTGCAGGAGCTCGCCCACCTGCATCTCCTCGCCGCGGCCCGGCCCGACGTCGACCCGCAGACGCTGGGCCGCCCCCGCGCCGGAGATGGCGTGGCCGAGCGACTCCAGGGCCTGGCCGGGCTCGTCACCGGCGGCACGCGCGTGCCGGCACCGGTGCTCGCCGCGGTCGTGCTGGGGGAACTCTCCGGGCTCGCGCCGTTCGGTTCGGCCGACGGGATCGTCGCCCGCGCCGCGTTCCGGCTGGTCGCGGTGTCCACCGGCCTCGACCCGCACTGCCTGGGCGTGCCCGAGGTGACCTTCTACCGCGACCCGGAGGCCTACCGCGCCGCCGTCGCCGGCTTCATGGCGGGGACCGAGGAAGGCGTCGCCGCCTGGATCCTCTACTGCTGTAAGGCGCTGGAGGCGGGGGCTCGTGAGGCCACCTCGATCGCCGATGCCGCCGGGGCCTGACACGCGAACGGCGGGTCGGGTCTGGCGCGCGCACGGCGCACTGGCTTGACACGCGAACGGCGGGTCGGCCGAAGCCGACCCGCCAACTCACTGCGGTTCATCGAGAGATCCGGGTACCAAGCGTCCTGTGGTCCGCCGTGTCGCCGGCCCGGGACAACCGTCGGTGACGGCTGGCGCGGACCCACGGCTGGTGTTGCCTCTCGGGCGTTATCCGTCGCGTGGGTTTCCGAACGTCGATGACGGTAGATCAGGCGGGGGGCCGTGACTTCTCTTCCGTCGCGGTCCTGGCGTCCTCACCACCGTGCCTTGAGCATGCCGTCGAGCACCCTGCCGGGGCGATGGTGGGAACCCCCAAAGAACCCGCCGACTCCTCGGTCGATCCGGCTATCGCTTCTGACTCCGTCCGCGGCCCACGATGAGTGATTGGGGCGTCGGCGGATCTACCGCACCGGGCCGTGCAGCTACGGCGCCGCCCGCCTCGCACCACGCGCGAACGCGGCGGCCGCCGCGCTCATCGCCACGACGATGGCTCCGACACCCACGATCGGCCCCGTCGCCCTCTCGAGCGTCGGCAGCAGCGGGGTGGGGTTGGAGAACGTCAGGATCGGCCAACCCCGCTCGAGCGCTTCGCGGCGCAGCGCGCGGTCGGGATTGATCACCGTCGGATGGCCCACCAGCTCGAGCATCGGCAGGTCGGTCGAGGAGTCGGAGTAGGCGTAGCTCGCGTCGAGGTCGTAACCGTACCGGTCGGCGAACCCGCGGATGGCCTCCGCCTTGCCGGGGCCCTGGCAGTAGAACTCGATCTCCCCGCCGTACCGGCCGTTCTCGTCGCGGTTCATGCGGGTGCCGGCGTAGTGGTCCACCCCGAGCATGCGGGCGATCGGCGCGACCAGTTCCTCGCCCGACGCGGACACGATCACCAGGTCGTGGCCCAGCGCGCGGTGTTCGGCGAGCAGTTCCTGCGCCTCGGCGTACACGGTGGGCGAGACTTTCTCGGTGAGCGCCTCGGTGACGATCCGCTCGACCTGCTCGGGCGCCCAGCCCCTGGTGGCGGTCGCCATGGCCTGGCGTACCTTCTGCATCTGCTCGTCGTCGGCGTCGGAGAGGCTGAACGCCAGCTGCGTGTAGGCCAGGTCGATGACCGACCGGCGGGAGAGCAGGCCCTCGTCGAGAAACGACTTGTTGAACGCGAACACCGACGAGGTCGCGATGATCGTCTTGTCGAGGTCGAAGAACGCGGCCACGCGGCGCGGCCGGTGCGAGATCCTGGGGCCCGGTGGGCGGGGGGCGGACACGACACCCACGATACGGTCCTTGTGTTGCCCACGCAGATGGGTGATACTGGATGTGCCCTTAACGGGGCATCCCCCTACAGGTGCTCAGTTCATCCCCCCGAGAACTGAGGCTTTGAGAAACCGCGGCACCCCCTGCCGCGGTTTCTCGCATTTGTGGGTATCCGAAGGCGCCACGGGCATTCGCAGCCGCTCCCCGGGATGGCGTCTCGCACCCGCCGCGGGCTGCGCGAGACGCCATGTTCGCGTGCGGCTGCGATTGGGAAGGCCGGGCGGCTGCGGCTGAGCGGGCCGAAGACCGCGTCGACACCACGGGTGAGTGCGCCACGAGCGCCACGCCCCGCGCGTTCTCCACAGCCCCGTCCCCCTCCACAGGCCGACCGCCGTCCCGCGTCGCCGCGGGGTCGACGGTCGCCGGCATGGGCGAGGGTGGGCGCCGTGGACACGACTACGAGAGCGCTGACCGTCGCGGTGGAGATCACCGATCCCGACCTGGACGCCGACGTGCGCGCGGTGCTGGCCGCCCTGGCGATGGAACCGGGGACGGGGCCCGCCGACGTCCTGGTGACCGACCGCGCCGCCGAGCGCGTGGACCGCGACGGCGACCGTGCCAGCGGTGCCGGCGGTGCCGTGTCGGACGCCGCCGCGGGGAGGGTGGGAACCGGCGGGTCACGGGTCGTGCGGGTTGGCTCGGACCGCGATCCGGGTGACGACGACGAGGTGATCCGCCTGCCGTCCGGGACCGGCGATCTCGTGGGGGTGCTGCTCGCGCCGGTGCCGACCCGGGCGGGAGCGGTGGTGGTGGTCGTCGGCGCGGTGGGCGGTTGCGGGGCCAGCACGCTCGCGGCAGCGATGGCGGTCCGTGCCGCGCCGTCTCACCGGACCCTTCTGGTGGAGACGGACCCGCACGGCACCGGCGTCGACCTGCTGCTGGGGACGGAGGACCACTCCGGCCTGCGCGTTGAGGATGTCCGGGCCGACCTGGGCGGGCCCGACCCCGACGCCCTGTGGGGCGCGGCACCCGAGGTGCTGCCGGGACTGCGGGTACTGGCCAGGTCCAGAAGCCGTCCGGCGGACGCCGACCCCGCCCCCGCCCCCGATGGCGGACCGGGTGCCGTGCGGGCCCACCGGGCGGGCAGCGGACTCGCGGTGAGCGATTCCGGCGGCGCCGAGGACTGCGGGCCGGTGCGCGACGAGGCTGACCTCGTCGTCGTCGTCACCAGGGCCGACCTCCAGGGCGCGGTCGCGGCCCGACGGGCGGTTCGGCGGTCACCCGGCGCGGCGTTGGTGATCCGGACCGGGCGCGGTGACCCCCTGCATGCGGCCGACGTCGCCGGATCGGTGGGGGCTCAGCGGTGGCACGTGCTGCCCGAGATCGGCTCCGTGCGGCGCGCG
>NZ_KV823634.1:0-603 GCF_001815995.1 Dietzia sp. HMSC21D01
TCCCTCACCGATCCGCCGCCCGTCCGGCGCGCCCGGCCCGACCCGGCCGACCCCCACCGCGACCACACCCCACCAGGAGGAATCCCCCGTGAACCCGATCATGTCCAAGCGCGACGCCGCTGCCCTCGTCGACTCCGCCCGTATCCGCCAGGGGCGCACGTGGGCGGAGCTGGCCGACCACCTGGGCGCCCCGCTGGTGTGGACCACCGCCGCGCTGCTCGGCAACCATCCGATGACGGCCCAGCAGGCCGCCTCGACCTGCGAGCTGCTCGGCCTGGGTGAGGACGTCGCCGAGAGCCTGGCCCTGCAGCCGAGCCGCGGTACGCCGCCGGAGCAGATGGCGGACCCGACCATCTACCGGCTCATCGAGGCGCTGGCGGTCTACGGCCCTGCGCTCAAAGCGCTCATCCACGAGGAGTTCGGGGACGGCATCATGAGCGCGATCAACTTCCAGGTCGACTTTCGGCGTCGGCCGGACCCCGATGGGGACCGGGTGGTGATCACCCTCGACGGAAAGTTCCTCGACTATCGGTGGTGACGACCAACAACAAAGACGACCAACAACAAAGACGACGACCGCCCGGCGGCCGCAGCCGCCGGGCG
>NZ_KV823635.1:0-1299 GCF_001815995.1 Dietzia sp. HMSC21D01
GGCCCTGCGGTCGCGGGCCCGCGCGACCTTCGGGCTGGACCCCGACGGGCCCGTCCTGCTCGTCGTGGGCGGCTCCCAGGGCGCGCGGTCGCTCAACACCGCCATGGCGGCGGTCGCCGAGGAGTTCTCCCGGGCCGGCGTGGGCGTCCTGCACGCGGTCGGTCCTAAGAACCTCGACGACGCCCCGGTCGTACCGGCCGGCGGCGCGCCCTACGTGACCGTGCCCTACCTCGACCGCATGGACCTGGCGTACGCCGCCGCCGACCTCATCCTGTGCCGGTCGGGTGCCATCACCGTCGCCGAGGTGTCCGCCGTCGGGCTGCCGGCGGTGTTCGTCCCCCTGCCCCACGGCAACGGCGAGCAGGCCCTCAACGCCCGCGACCTCGTCGCCGGCGGCGCGGCCCTGCTCGTGGAGGACGCCGACCTCACGCCCGACCACCTCCGGTCTGAGGTCCTGCCTCTCGCGCTGGACCCCGACCGGCTCCAGATGATGTCCGAGGCCGCCGTCCGCGGCGGCTCCCGAGACGCGGCGGAGGTCGTGGCGCGCATCGCGCTGGACGCCGCCGGAAAGGCCCCGCGTTGACCTCCACCATCCCCGGCACCGACTCCGTGCCGACCACGCTCGAGCGCGTCCACATGATCGGGATCGGCGGCGCGGGCATGTCCGGCGTCGCGCGGATCCTGCTCGACCACGGCGTGGCGGTCTCCGGCAGCGACGCCCGCGACTCGGCCGACCTGCGCGCGCTGGCCGATCGCGGCGCCGTCGTGCGCGTCGGCCACCACGCCGACGCCCTCGAGGCCCTCGACTCGCCCCCGCAGATCGTCGTGGTGTCCAAGGCGGCGATCCCCGCCGACAACTCAGAACTCGTCGCGGCGCGGGCCGCGGGCATCCCGGTCGTCACCAGGTCGCAGGTGCTCGGGCACCTCGCCCGGGCGGGCCGCTCGATCATGGTGTGCGGTACCCACGGCAAGACCTCCACCACCTCGATGCTCATCGCGGGCATGCTCTCCGCCGGGTCCGACCCGTCCTTCGCGGTGGGCGGCACCGTCCTGCAGTTCGGGACCAACGCGCGCGGCGGCGCCGACCCCGTGTTCGTGGCCGAGGCCGACGAGTCCGACGGGTCCCTCGTGCACTACGAACCCGACGTCGTGATCCTCACCAACGCCGAACCCGACCACCTCGACCACTTCGGCACCGCCGAGGCGTACTACGAGGTCTTCGACACCTTCCTCGCCCGCATCCCCGATACCGGCGCGCTCGTGGTGTGCGTCGATGACGAGGGCGCGGCCGAGCGCGCG
>NZ_KV823636.1:0-2541 GCF_001815995.1 Dietzia sp. HMSC21D01
CCGAAGCACCGGACCGGGCGGCACCCCGAGCCGCGTCATGGCCGCCCGCGCACAGGCCCGCGCCCCGGCGAAGTCGACCCGCCGCCGCTCCACCGCCGCACCGATCTGCTCGACCTCCACCGGGTACAACGACGCCAGCAGGGCGGCGTCGTCCATGCCGAGCTCCGTGTCGGTCACCACTGCCACGTCGTCGGGGAACAGGTCACCGGGGAACGAATCGGCCGTCACCGCTCCTCCTCGAGCTCCGGAGCGCTCTCCCCGGGCCGGGCGAGCCGCGGCATGCCGTCGCCGCCGCGCACCCACCGCACCTGCGGCGCGTCCGGGGCGGGCAGGATCTGGCGTGTCAGCGGCTCCGGACGCCCACGGGCCCCCCACTCCCGCGGGTAGCCCAGCGAGACCTCCTCGAAGCGCACGCCGTCGTGCACGGTCGTGCGCGGGATGTGCAGGTGCCCGTAGACACACGCGGTCGCCCGGTAGCGGCGGTGCCAGTCGGCCGTCTGCTCGGTCCCGCACCACAGCGCGAAGTCGGGGTGGCGTAGTACGCGCGTGGGCTCGCGCAACAGCGGCCAGTGGTTGATCAGCACGGTCGGATGGGCGGGGTCGAGGCGCGCCAGCCGGGTCGTGGTGGCCACGAGACGCTCCCGGCACCACGCCACGGCGTCGCCGAACGGGCCCGGGTCGATGAGGAACTCGTCGGACGCCACCACCCGGCGTTCGCGCGCCCCGGCCAGGGCCTCCGCGCGGGCCTGCCCCGCCACGGGGGTCCAGCTGTAGTCGTAGAACAGGAACATCGGCACCACCCACGCCGGCCCGCCGGGGCCGGTCCACAGGGGGTAGGGGTCCTCGGGGGTGTCCACGCCGATCGCCCGGCACGCCTCCACCAGCCGGTCGTACTTCGTGGTGGAGGACATCCCCTCGTCATCGCGCCCGATCCACAGCTCGTGGTTGCCGGGCACCCAGATCACGCGCTCGAACCGGGCCGCCAGACGCTCCAGGGCGTCCACCACGTGGCGGGTCTTCTCCGCGACGTCTCCGGCCACGATCAGCCAGTCGCCCGGGTGGCCGGGCTGGAGGTCGTCCACCACGTCGGCGTTCCCGCGGTGGCCCACGTGCAGGTCGGACACCGCCCGTAGCGACGGACCCGCCTCCGCGCCGGTACCCGCGGTCATCCGGCGGCCTCCGCGTCGGCTCCGGCGGCCTCCGGGGTGCGCGCGCCGAGGACCACCCACCGGTCACCGCGCACCCGCATCCCCACGGCGACGAGGCGCATCCCCACGAAGACACCCATCCCCCACCAGATCCCCGTCAGGCCCCACCCGAAGTGCCGGGTCGCCAGGAGAACGGGCAGGAACCCGCACAACGCGGCGATCACCGTGCTCGTGCGCAGGTACGCCGCGTCCCCGGCGCCGAGCAGGACCCCGTCGAGACCGAACACGACCGCCGCCGGCAGGACGACGACCGCCATGCCGATCAGCGCCACCACCAGCCGGTCCGCCACCCCGGCGTCGCCGGCCAGCAGGGTCGCCAGCGGCTCACGGAAGAGCACGGTCACCAGCGCGAGCGCGACCCCCAGACCGAGTGACCACACGACGACGGCCCGGGCCAGCGCCCGACCGTGCGCGGCCAGACCGGCGCCCAGGGCGGCGCCCACGAGCGATTGCGCGGCGATGGCCACGGAGTCCAGGACGAGCGAGTACAGCGACCACAACTGCTGCGCGAGATGGTGGGCGGCGAGCGAGTTGACGCCCGCCGCGGCGGCGGCCGTGGTGGCCACGGCGAAGGTGATCTGGAACGACGCGGTACGGATGACGAGATCGACGCCCATCCGCAGCTGGCTGACGATGACGGCCCGGCGGGGACGCAGCGAACCCGTGTGCTCGAGGACCAACGCGGTGAGGAAGCCGCCCGCCATGAGCAGCTGACCGGCGAGGTTGGACCAGGCGCTGCCGACCAGACCCATCTCCGGCGCGGGTCCCAGTCCGGGGACCAGCACCACGCAGCCGACGGTCGACACGCCGATCCCGACGGCCACCAGCACGAGCGGGGTGCGCAGGCGCTGGACGCCGCGCATCCATCCGTGGCCGGCCGAGGCGACGAGGATGCAAGGGATACCCCACACGGCCACCCGCAGCCACTCGGCGGCGCCCGCGGCCACCTCGGCGTCGGCGGCGAGGGCGCGGGTGAGCGGGCCCATCAGCGCCGATACCGCGGCGACCACGAGCGCTCCGACGCCGAGGGCGATCCACGTCGCCTGCACGCCCTCGGCGACCGCATCAGCGCGCCGACCGGCGCCGTGTAGCCGCGCGGACCGGGCGGTGGTCCCGTAGGACAGGAAGTTCATCTGGGTGCCCAGCACGAGCAGCACGAGCGCGCCGACGCCGAGGGCCGCGAGCGCGTCCGCGCCCTGTCGGCCCACGATGATGCCGTCGACCAACAGGTAGACGGGCTCGGCCGACAGCACCGGCAGAACGGGCAGCGCGATGGACCACAGGCGTCGGCCGATCGCCCCGACCCCGACCTCCGGAGCCGGCACCGGTGCCG
>NZ_KV823637.1:0-4462 GCF_001815995.1 Dietzia sp. HMSC21D01
GACCATGCGGTCGGCGCGGGACTTGGCGTCGGCGAGCATCGCGTCGGCGTCCTCGCGGGCGTCGCGCAGGGTCCGGTCCGCCTCGGCGTCCGCGGCGGCGATGGTCTCGCGGGCGGTGGCGTCGGCCTCCGCGAGCACCCGGTCGCGCTGGTCGAGCACGTCCTGGGCGTCGTCGAGTTCACCGGGGAAGGAGTCGCGGATGTCGTCGAGCAACAGCAGGGACTCGTGCCGGGGCACCACGCAGTTCGCGGTCATGGGCAGACTGCGGGCGTCCTCGATCATCGCGTTCAGCTCGTCGAGGGCCTGGAACACTCGGTACACGCTCGTCCCTTCACCGGATCGTCACATTCGTCCCATCAGTGTGCCCGCAACACACGGCGGCGGGCCGGTGCGGAGACGGTGTGTCCGGTGGTCGGGCGATTTCGACCGGGGCGTTCCCGCAGCGCGACGGTTCAGCCCAGACGCTCTCGCAGCGCGACGGCGACCGGCTCCGGCAGCAGGTGCGAGACGTCGCCGCCGAGCCGGGTGACCTCGCGGCACAGCGACGACGACACGAACGCCAGGTCGGCACGCGTCGGCAGGAAGACGGTGTCGACGCCCGCGATCGACCGGTTCATGTGGGCCATCGGCAGCTCGTAGTCGTAGTCGGTGGAGTCGCGCAGGCCCTTGATGACGGCCGTCGCCCCCTGATCGCGGCAGTAGTCCACGAGCAGTCCGTAGAAGCTGTCCACCCGCACGCCGGGCATGTCCGCGCACACCTCGTCGATGAGCGCCTTGCGCTCGTCGATCGTGAAGGTGCCCTGCTTGTTGGGATTGGCGACCACGCACACGATCACGTCGTCGAACAGCTCCGCGGCGCGGCGGATGATGTCGAGGTGCCCGAGGGTCACCGGGTCGAAGGAGCCTGGGCACACGACGGTCGTCATGGGGCGACCGTATCAACCGGCCTGGCCATCTCGATCGTGGTCTCCCCGTACGTGCGCTCGAAGATCACGTCGTAGCCGGCGGGCCACCGTACGGCGGGGTCCCGCTTCGAGCGCTCCCACACGACGAGAGCGTCCTCCGCGAGCCAGCCCCCCTCGAGCAGCGCGGCCAGAACCGGCTCGTCGAGCACGGCCGAGCGCTCGTACGGCGGGTCGGCCAGGACCAGGTGGAATCCGCCGGGCACGGGACAGTCGCCCTCGACGGCTGCCGGGAGGGCCGCCCGTCTGACGGTGGTGCGCAGGGAGGGGGACGACGACGAGGCCCCTGCGGTGTTCTTCTTCAGGCAGGCCACCGCCCGGGGGTTCTCCTCGACGAACCACGCGGTGTCGGCTCCCCGCGACAGGGCCTCGAGCCCGAGCGCCCCGGAGCCGGCGAACAGGTCGAGGACGGCGGCGCCGTCGAGGTCCACCCGGCTGTCGATGGCGCTGAACAGCGCCTCGCGGACCCGGTCGGTGGTGGGCCGTGTGCCAGCAGGCGGCACGGTGATCGACAGCCCGCGCAGGCGGCCGGAGATGATGCGGGTCATTCGGTTTCCCGTCGCGTCAGTATCTGAACAGGTAGTCGGATTCCTCGGAGCCGGCCAGGCGGCGGACGCGCTCGGCGAGGGCGGGGTGCCGGTGCAGGCCCGGGTCCGCCTCGAGGATCTCCTCGGCGTGGCGGCGCGCGATCTCGATGACGTCGCCGTCGTCGACCACCGACAGCAGCCGTAGCGCCGACAGCGCCCCGGACTGCGCGTCCCCCAGGACGTCCCCCTCGCGCCGCTGGACGAGGTCCAGGTGGGCCAGGACGAACCCGTCGGTCGTGGCGGCGACCGCGTCGAGCCGTTCCATGGACCGGCTCCCCGCGCGGGAGTTGGTCACGAGCAGGCACAGTCCCGGGAGCCCGCCGCGGCCGACCCGACCGCGCAGCTGGTGGAGCTGGCTGACGCCGAAACGCTCGGCGTCCATCACCACCATGACCGTGGCCTCGGGGACGTCCACCCCGACCTCGATGACGGTCGTGGACACGAGCACATCGAGGCGGCCCGCGGCGAAATCGGCCATGGTGGCGTCCTTCTCCGCCGACGGGAGCCGGCCGTGCAGGAGGCCGATCCGCAGCCCGGCCAGCGGGCCCGTGGACAGGTACTCGTGCAGATCCACGGCGGCGACCAACGGCGGTCTGTCGCCGCCCTCGTCGTCGTCACCCTTCGTCCCGTCGTCGGACCTGCCGTCGTCGGCGTCGATGCGGGAACACACCACGTACGCCCGGTGGCCGGCGGCCACCTCCTCGCGCACCCGCTCCCACGCCCGCACCAACCACGCCGGCCGCTCCCGCGCGGGCACGACGGACGTCGAGATCGGACGCCGACCCCCGGGGAGCTCCTCGAGCTCGGAGACCTCCAGGTCGCCGAACACCGTCATGGCGATCGTCCGCGGGATGGGGGTCGCGGTCATCACCAGCAGGTGCGGCACCATGCCGGCGCGGCCCTTGGACCGCAGGCGGTCACGCTGTCGCACCCCGAAGCGGTGCTGCTCGTCCACCACCACCAGGCCCAGGTCGAAGAAGTCCACCGAGTCCTGGATCAGGGCGTGGGTGCCCACGACGATCCCCGCCTCGCCGGTGACGATATCGAGCAGGGCCGCCCGCCGCTGGGCGGTCGACATCGACCCCGTGAGCAGCACGACGCGAGTGGCCTCGTCGGCGGCGCCCAGCCGACCGCGCTCGCCGAGGTCGCCGAGCATCGCCGTGAGTGACCGGTGGTGCTGGACCGCCAGGACCTCGGTGGGGGCGAGCATGACGCACTGTCGTCCGGCGTCGAGCACCTGCAGCATCGCGAGCAGCGCGACCACGGTCTTGCCCGAGCCGACCTCACCCTGCAGGAGCCGGTTCATGGGCTCGTCCCGCGCCAGGTCGGCGGAGATCTCCTCCAGCACGGCCTTCTGTCCGTCGGTGAGCTCGAACGGCATGCGGGCGCCCATCGCCGCACGGATACCGTCGTCGCGCACCGGGCTCGCCGGCGCCGGGTCCCGCGCGAGGAACCGGCGCCGCGCGCCGAGCAGCAGCTGCAGGGCGAGCGCCTCGTCGAAGCGCAGCCGGTGGCCCGCGTGGTCCTTCTCCCGCGCGTTCTCGGGCAGATGGGCCTTGCGCAGCGCCTCGTCCAGCCCCATCAACCCCGCCGCCGAGCGCACGGTGTCGTCCAGGGGGTCGACCACCGGCACCAGGGCCCGCAACGCGGTCACGACCGCGCCGAGCAGATCCCAGGAGGTGACGCCCTCCTTCGCGGCGTAGACGGGCAGCAGCGGGCGGTCGAACAGGCTCGGCCCGCCCTCGGCGTCGATCTCCGCCGCGAGCCGGGCCAGCGCCGCGAGGTCACCCGAACCCTTGAGCTGCCCGCCCTGCCCGGAGGCCGGCCGCAGCACCAGGAACTCGGGGTGCTTGAGGTCCGGCGCGCGACGGAAATGCGACACGGTGCCGTCGAACATGGCGAGGGTGCCCACCGGGAGCAGGTACTTGATGCTGCGACCGGCGAAGAAGACCACCCGGAACTCCGTGTCGCCGTCCTCCACGGTGAGCGTGAGCATCTCCCGGGGCTGGCCCTTCTTGGTGTGGTACGTCCTCGTCCGGGCCGTGGTGACCGTGCCGATGACCGTCACGCGCTCGCCGTCGACGAGCTGCCGCTTGTCGTAGCGTTGCCCGTGCTGGCGATAGCGCCGCGGCAGGGTGTGCAGCAGGTCCCCGACGGTCCGGTGGCCGAACGCCGTGGTGATCCGCTCCGCCAGCCCGGGGTCGAGCACCTCGACCAGGGGCGTGTCCGTGGTGGCGAGCGTCGTCATTCGACCCCGACGTGCGCCAGCGCCCGCCCCGGGCCCGCGGCGTAGCCGACGACCTCGATGTCGGGGTGCGCGCTGCGCAGCCTGGACAGCACCGACTCGGTCGCCGCCTCGTCGTACTCGTCTCCGAACAACACCGTGACGAGCTCCCCGCCGGCGGACAGCATCCGGGCGACCAGCGCGCACACCGCCTCGACCGCGTCGGTTTCGATGAGCGCCACGTCGTGGCCGACAACGCCGAGCAGGTCGCCCGCCGCGCACCGGCCGACCAGGGTGAGGGCGTCCTGCTCGGCGCGGACGAGGTGCGCGTGCCGGGTGCCCGCCGCCGCGTCGGCCATCGAGAACCCGTCCAGGGACAGGGTCGTGGTGGGGTCGTGCACGGCGAGCGCGGCCAGCCCCTGGACCACCGATCCCGTCGGCAGGATCAACGCGTGGCCGACGGCGTCCCGCAGGGCGGCGTCGAGCGCGCTGATCCGGTCGCGCGAGAGCTCCCCGTTGGGCAGCACGAGGAGCTCGTCGGCCTCCACGGCCAGCACGGCGTCGACCACACCCTCCCCGTCCTCGCCGGGGTCGACGGTCGCGGCGCCCGCGCCCGCGAACAGCTCGGCGAGCGGGCCGTCCGGGACGACGGCCACCACACGACGCACCCCCGGCTCGCCGCCGGCACC
>NZ_KV823638.1:0-1320 GCF_001815995.1 Dietzia sp. HMSC21D01
TCCCCCGCCGCCGCGCGGGCGCTCGCCGGGCTCGGCGCGGAGGCCTCGGACGAGCTGCGTGCCGTGGTGGCCCGGCGGGTCGACGAGCTCGTCGCCTACCAGGACGAGGCGTACGCCGCCGACTACGTCCGGCGGGTGGAGGCGGTGCGCGACGCCGAGACGCTGCAGGACGGCACCCCGACGGACCCGGCGCCCGAGCCGCTCGCCCTGGCGGTGGCGCGGAACCTGTTCAAGCTGATGGCCTACAAGGACGAATACGAGGTGGCCCGCCTCGCACTGGACCCCGAGTTCGCCGCCCAGCTGGACGAGGACTGGGGCGAGGGGGCGGTGGCCAGGCTGCAGCTCCACCCGCCGGCTCTGCGGGCCCTGGGGATGAAGAAGAAGATCTCGTTCGGCCCGAAGGCCATGCCGGCGATGCGGGCGCTGGCCCGGATGAAGCGGCTGCGCGGCACCCCGCTGGACGTGTTCGGCTACGCCGTGGTCCGCCGGGTCGAGCGGGAGCTGCTGGACGAGTACCGCGCCCTGGTCGACGAGCTCGTGGACGACCTGCGGCGGACCGGCCCTGCGGGCCGGGACGCGACCTGGCGCGGCACCGCCGTGGCGCTGGCCGAGCTGCCGGACATTGTCCGCGGCTACGAGGAGGTCAAGCTGGCGAACGTCGAGCGCTACCGCGAGGAGATGGCCCGCCTCCGGGCCGCCCTGGGCTGACGCCCGACCGCAGCACGCCCCCCACCCCGCGGTCACGACCGCAGGGCCGCCGACGCCATCGTGGTGAGGACGGCGCGCAGGTCGGCCTCGGCCATCGCGGGCAGGCGCGGGCTCGAGTTGAGCAGCCCGAACACCGCGTGGACGTGCGCGCGCGCCTGCGTGGAGGACAACTCGGGCCGCAGGCGTACGAGGGCGTCGACCCACAGTTCGGCGTACTCGCGCTGCAGGGTCCGCACCTCGTGCCTCGGTGCGGCGGGCAGCGAGCCCAGGTCACGGAACTGCACGCTGATGAGGTCGGGCTCGGTGGCCACGAAGTCGACGTGGACGGCGAGCAGGGCGTCGAGCACCCGGTCCGGGTCGCCGCCGCGCTCCACCGCCGCGCGACCGCCGTCGCGCAGCCGCCGGGAGATGTCGAGCAGCATCTCGGCGAGCACGTCCTCTTTGGAGGAGAAGTAGCGGTACATGCCGGGGCCGGAGATGCCCACCTCGGCACCGATGTCGTCGAGGCGCACGGCGTGGAATCCGCGGCGGGCCATGAGTCGGGCCGCGGCGGCGAGGATCTCGCCCCGCCGTCGCGCCTTGGCCTGCGCGCGCGGCGTCAGCGGGGCCGCA
>NZ_KV823639.1:0-7465 GCF_001815995.1 Dietzia sp. HMSC21D01
GAAGCGTACTTCGTGGTCGTCTGGTCTGTCGTTCTCCGTCGAGGATGTCGGGGTGATTGCTCATGCCGGGGTCATCGCGCCACGTCTTCTGGCTGATCGCGTCGGCCTGACCGCCGAGCTGTCGGGGGCCATGGCGCAGCGCCGATCCATCCCGATCCATGACCGTGGCAGGGTGTTGACCGATGTCGCGGTGATGCTCACAGGTGGCGGCACGTCCATCGCCGACATCCGCGTCCTGCGCCACCAATCCACTGTCCTGGGCCCGGTCGCCTCCTCTCCGACGGTGTGGCGCACCCTGGACGAGGTCACCGCCGGAAAACGCAAGAAGATCCAGGTCGCCCGTGCCCGCACGCGGCGGCACGTGTGGTCCCAGCTGCCCGGCGGGGTGCCGGCCTCCAAGTGCGCGGGCCGGGACCTGGGATCGACGATCGTGCTCGATGTGGACGCCACCATCGTGGTCACCCACAGCGAGAAGGAACAGAGCGCGCCAACCTACAAGCGCACCTTCGGCTACCACCCGATCGGCGTCTGGTGCGACAACACGACCGAGTTCCTCGCCGCGAGCCTGCGGCCGGGCAACGCCGGGTCCAACACCGCCGCCGACCACATCGACGTCCTGGGCCAAGCGATCGCGCAGATCCCCGCTACCCATCGGCGTGATGTGCTGATTCGCTCCGACGGCGCCGGCGCCTCCCATGACCTGTTGGAGTGGATCTCCGAGCAGAATCGGATCCGTGGTCGGCGGGTGGAGTACTCGGTCGGCTTCTCGATCACCGCCGGAATCCGCCGGGCCATCGCGATCGCCCCCGACACCGCGTGGGGGCCAGCGGTGAATCAAGACGGCGACCTGAGGCCGGGCGCGGAGATCGCCGAGCTGACTGGACTGCTGCCGCCCAGGATGCTCGCCAAGTGGCCCGACGGGATGCGGGTCATCGTCCGCCGTGAGCGGCCCCACCCCGGCGCCCAGTTGTCGATGTTCGAGGAACTCGACGGGTGGCGCTACCAGGCGTTCGCCACCAACACCGCCACCGGTCAACTGCAGTTCCTCGAGGCCAGGCATCGGGCGCACGCCCGGGTGGAGGACCGGATCCGCCACGCAAAAGACACCGGCCTGGGCCGTCTGCCCTCGCGAGAGTTCGCTCTCAACCAGGCATGGCTGGTGGCGGTGATGATCGCCGCTGACCTCGTAGCGTGGACCCGGATGGTGGCCTGCACCGGCGCCGCCACCATCCTCGCAGCGTGTGAGCCCAAAGCGATGCGCTACCGCTTCCTCCACGTCGCCGCCCTACTGACCCGCAGCAGCCGACGTAGACGGGTCAAAATCCCCGAGACCTGGCCCTGGGCCACCGCCATCGAAGCGGTGTTCCACACGATCGCCGCGATCCCCAAACCGGCCTGACCCCACCTGCCCACCCACGACAGCACCACCGGGAGACCCGCTCACCGGCAGCGCCAGCCGGCGCCCAAACACGTCTACACGACCCGCCGGACACAACATCCGTAGAGAACCGACTCCATCACGCCCGATGAATCAGCGGGGTTAGGGGCACGGTCATGGCACACCTTGCAGGGCTTGCCCTGGGTCTACTGATCACGTGGGCGCTCTTCCCGGCCCTCGGCCGCGTGGGCGGTGCCCTCGTGCTGGTGGTTGGTCTTATGGGCGCAATGTCGAGCGGGCCGTGGGCGGGCTGGACGATCGCAACAGGGGCTGCTCTGTGGCTTAGTGGTGGCTGGTTGCACGCGCTCAAGACGTCCCGGTACTCGTCGAACCTGGCAGGGGTTCTGTTCGAGCACACGCCCTTGAAGTGGACGCTCTGCCAGCACTGGGCGGGTGCGCGTCGCTCCCGCGCCGCAGCGCGCGGGGCGCACGGTTACGTCCCCCGGCAGATGTGGCAGCCAGGCCAACGCTGACACACCCTACGACCCGCAGAAGCGCTACGGGCCCCGCCAGTTGGCGGGGCGTCTGCGTTCGCGGGGGAAGTAGTTAGAACAGTGTCGGGAGGTCGCGGTGATCGACCCTTCCGACGGCCTCGGCGTAGGCGACAGCGTCTCATCCGTTGCGGATCGCGGCGCGGACAGCGAGTGCTCGCTGGGCGCGGGTGCGTCCGTCTCCGGTGGCGCGATTGGCGTCGGCGCGACAGCAGGCCACGGCGTAGCGCAGGATCGCGGTCTGGTGTGGAGGGGATGACATGCCCGTCGTCGACCCGGACGCACAGTGGTTCGCTGCACCGGTGCTCGCCGACGGTATAGGAATCGTCGTCGCCGTAGGCCAACAGGAGTGCGAAGCGGTGAGCGCTCATGGTGCGGGAGACGCCGTCGCGCCGCCAGGTGATGACTGGTAACCCGCAGGTATTCGGTATGTGTCCAATTGGCTTACTTGGGGCCGGTTAGGCCCAGGGGGCTCGGATCGCGCTGATCCTGAGGCACGTGCTTCGGATTGATCTGCTCAGGATATTCGTGCGATCAGGAGTTAATTCAAGCCCAGCCAGCGTGGCGATGTCGTCAGCAACTTGCTGAACGGTCCGGTTCGTAGTGTCGAGGTGGCTGGCGAACGCTGGGGCGGAGAGGACTCTAATTGCGGTTTCGGATTGACGCTGGGCGTAAGAAGCGATGACATCTCCGCGCGTGCGCAATCGGCGTTGAAGTTCTCCGAGTCCAGTCATCAGGGTGACATGGAGCACTCGGTGTTCCGCTTGACGGACGGGATCGAGCAGTCGGGTCAGCGTTGCTGTATCGGTTACGGTTTGAGGAGCGATGACCGTTCCGCCAGTGCGGTCCAGAATGTCGATCATTGTCGAGCTCGTTGCGGTTATCCAGGCGTCGAGGCTGCGATAGTCCGGGCGTGCGGTTCGCGGGTACATGCGGCGCAAGCCGAAGCCGACATGCTCCGGATCTGCGAGCTGGGCCGCTGGTAGTCTTCGTGTCAGATTTGCAGCGGTGTGGGTCTTCCCGCTGCCATGAGGACCGTTGATCCAGATTAGCGTGCCTTTTGCCCGGTCAGTCATAAGTTGCACACTACTGACCGGAGTTCCCCGGTCTTGGAAACCCGGGTCAGCGCTGGTGGGGGTTTTCTCTGTTGTGGAGTCACCATAAAGCCAAGGGCTCGCCGACAGCGAAGGCGCTCTTGATGCGTTCGTCGATCACGTTCGCTGGTTGATGCGCGGACAGTGCGGTGCGGATGGTGTCGGCGATGGCGCGGGAGAGACCGGCGGGGCCGCGGGTGTCGGCCAGGGGGGCTGCCCGGGCTGTGTCGGCGGGCGAGTGAGCTGTCCCGGTTTTCTCGGACAGGTGTTGTGTGGTGATCATGCCGCGGCGGCGGCGGTCTCGGAACGGTTCTCGTAGTCGACGGGGCTGACGTAGCCGAGCGCCGAGTGGCGACGCCTGGGGTTGTACCAGGACTCGATCCATTCGAAGATCGCCTGTGTCAGCTCGGCACGGGTGGCCCAGGAGCGGCGGTCGAGCAGTTCGATCTGCATCGATCCGAAAAATGACTCCATGAGCGAGTTGTCGTAGGCTTATCCGGCTAATCGGGGGCCTGATGGTCCGTTGGCCGGATAACGCAGTCAGCGGCGCATGCGGCGGAGTTGCTCGTCGTGGCGTCGCACTGCTTCTGCGAGGGTGTTGACCGCGGTTCGCAGCGTCGTGAGCTCATCGGTGAGCGCGGTCATCGGAGTTTCGGGATGCTTGTGGTGCTCGATGATGCTGCGCAGTACGGTGCTGCGATAGATCGTTGAGCGGCTAAGTCCGGTGGCGGCTGCGATCGCGACGATAGTGACCGGCCTGCCTTCGTGGGCCAGGTCTGTGCAGGCGCGTTCGACGAGGTTGATCTTGTCGCGGGCGGTCATCCTGCAGCGGCTTCCGTGTCGGCGATGAGCGCATCGAGGCGGTCCAGGAGCTTGTGGTGACGGTCGGCTTCGTCGATCCACCCTCGGCTTTCGGCGTCGCGGGCAAGTGCTTCGGCGTCGATGCGTTGGGCCGCCAGGATCGGCAGTGATGAAGGCTCGGTGCGGTAGCTGGGGCAGTGACCGCACCGGTGACCGCGCCGCAGCACCAGGTCGGCATGCACCCTCCGGACGCCGTAGGTGCCCCGACTCGCGGCATAGATGTCGATGATCTCGTTCGGCAGATGCGCGTCGGTGATCTCGCGTTCCGTCGGCGGACGCACGGCTATCGCGTCGTAGTACGACGATCGCGGTACCTGCAGGACCCGGCAGACCACCGCCACGGGGAACCCGTCGGCGGCGAGGTCATGGATCAGCCGGGCCACTATTTTGGGAGCACGTTCTCTCGGGCGAAGTACGCCGAGGCTCGTTTGAGGATCTCGATCTCCATCGCCTGGACACGGTTCTCACGGCGTAGACGCGCCAGTTCCGCACGCTCGTCGCTCGTCAGACCGGACTTATGCCCCTCGTCGACGTCGGCCTGGTCCATCCACCGGCGCAGACAGGACTCGCTGATCCCCAGGTCCCGGGCGATCTCGGCGATCGGTTTCTCCCGCAGACGAGCAAGCTCAACAGCTCGGCGCCGAAATTCCGGCGGCTTGGCAGCAGGCATCCTGGACTCCCTCCCGAAGCGATCATCCGCCTCAGATCCGGTGTCCGAAACCCCCGGGACAGCTCAGGAGCCGAGCGCGAGGTCGAGAGGGGGCGGTCAAATGGAGGTCGCCACCGATAACGCAGTACTGTCAGCGCCTCGCGAGCGTCTCGATATGGCCGGAGTGAGCGCCACCGCTCGGGACCAACCCGAGGAGCCTGTCTCACCCTCTGCGCTTTACTGGGCGAATGCACTGGTGCGATGATCCTCCGATGGCATCACCCCAGGGCTTCCTCAGTGAGGAACACCAGCAGCGTTGGGTGCGCGCGACCTACTCAATCCGGGCGTGCGAACTCGCTCTGGACGGTGCGGTCGATCCGATCCCCGCCAGCCTCCTCGCGTGCGCCGATGCGTTGTACCCGTGGGAAAAGGTGTCGGCGTGGTCGCACAATTACCTGTGCGCGGGCATCGAGCACATGCTGCTGTGGGCCGACCTGGTGGCGCCGTACTCGTTCGACGAAGCCCATGTTAATAATGTGCGATACCGGCCGTACTTGCTCATGGGCAGGGCCGGTCTTGAGTCTGGAGCACATGCGGTCTGGCTGCTGGCCGATGTTGACGACCCACGTGAGTGCGTGCGTCGGCTACTGCGGATGATGTACAAGGACTTCGGGTACGAGCGCAAGGCACAGCTGGCTGGGGGATACCCTGTCGAGCGCATTGACCAGCGGATGGCTGACACCGTGCAGCGCGCCGGCGACCTCGGAGCTGGTGCCTCACCGAAGGACAAACCGCCTGGATACGAGGGGCTTGTTCGCCAGGCGGCGGAAACGGTCGGCGGTGACGCCGACCGTTGGTCGTTCCTATGGAACGCGGCCAGCGGAGCGGGGCACGGTCAAAACTGGTTCGGCATGGTCGGCTACGACGTCGAGATCGGTGAGGAGTACGAGCCTGGCCATTTTCGCAGCACACGGATGCCGGACCCCGTCTTCATCACAGAGGTTGTAGAGGCCGCTGCCGCCACCTTGCAATGGGGTGTCCTGCGGTGGCTTCACCTCGCCGGTTACCCGCTGACTCGACTTACTGAGTCGGCTCTGCGTGTGCATGAACGCATGCCGAAAAAGGCCTGAACGACACCTTCCGGCCGACTATCAACAGGGGTGTGAGAGAGCATCGGCATCCGTTGATGTTTTCAGGACAGGATGTCTGCAGCGCGAAGTAGGATCTCGCCGGTGCGGGCCGCGTGTTGCTTCTTCCGACGTAGCAGCTCGTCTAGCAGGATCTTCCCGTCGAGCACCATCGCCAAGTCGTAACCCTCTGCGAGCAGTAACAATCGTCGGCCACCTTCTCCGCTCAGAGCCACGGCGTTGGGCTGGAAGCCACTGATGGAGAGAAACAACCCAAGGGTGTTGTCCAGCTTGCGACGCACTTTTTCTGCGAAAATCGACAGGTCGGAAGTGGTGCTCAGCTCCTGCGTCCATTTTGCCTCCAGGAGGTAGTCGGTTCCTTCGAACGTGAAGGCGCCGTCGATCTGTTCCCCTTGAATGCGGAACGGTCCCTTTACGTCGATGTCGTATAGGGCAAAGAGCCGATTGAGCAGGTTTTCCAGGGCATAGCCACGCGCCTGCGCTTGCTGGGAGTGCATAGAAATGAACTCGGCGTTCAGCTCCGATGTCTCACGTGCGAGCGCCTGTTTCTGCTCGGCGCGCTCCTGGTCAAGGCGGCGACGTTGCGCTGCCGCCTCTGCTTCCGACCGCATAGCGCGGTACGGTCCGACCATGTCCTGAAGGACTCTGAGTGCCGCGATTGCGGACTCATACTTGGCGGCACCGTCATCGAGCCGCTTCAGTGAGGAAGGATCGATCTCAGCTGTTGCCAAGATCAGCGCGACTAGGGTGTCGAAGTACCGGTGCTGGTTGTCAGCGAGCGTAGTGACTAGTTGACGGACGATGGCTCTCTTATACGAACCGCCCCAGTCGAGCTGAGCGATCAGCTCGGGTTCGCCG
Source organism: Dietzia sp. HMSC21D01 (assembly GCF_001815995.1). Classification (NCBI taxonomy): domain Bacteria; kingdom Bacillati; phylum Actinomycetota; class Actinomycetes; order Mycobacteriales; family Dietziaceae; genus Dietzia; species Dietzia sp. HMSC21D01. The sequence continues at coordinate 6,540 of NZ_KV823639.1, forward strand.
GTGGCGCTGCGCAGGAATGCTCTCAGATCGTTTTTGAACCAGTAAGCAGTAGCCAAGGCCTCTTGCAGCGGCACAAGCACTGCAGGGGACACCCTCTTCGTAGCCATCAGCACAGTCTAGTTTTATGGGCTGGCGTAGTTCGTCAGAGCTTGCGCACAAAACTGGTGGGTGTCGGCTCGAAGCGGACAAAATCAATGCAATGGGAGCCGGAACCGTGAAGGCAGACGACCGAGCGTGCCTGCCTTCACCCTTGTCATAACGTCTGGTTATCGGTCGGTGCGCCTTGTGGTGACGAGACCCTGTCGGTGGGCGAGGTTGTTGGGTTAGTCCTCTCGGAGAGTTCCCATGTTATTGGGGTTGGCCGGGCACCAAGTTCGTCGTCGCTGCTCTCGCGTCTGATGCCGGCGGTTTGATCAGTGGGTCTCGTCCTAAGGGAGTGCTGACCAGCCTGTCTGGTAACGTCAGCCGCGGAACCGACCGCATCTAGCCGTCCCTTGCCGGGATGGGCGGGTGCCAGGGAACCCGGTGAGATTCCGGGACTGGCGCGCAGCGGTGTGGGGTACCGAACCGGCAGGATGCCACTGGACTTTGTCCGGGAAGGCGCCGGGGAGGGTTGATCCCGAGTCCGAATACCTGTCGGTTCCGCGACATCCGAGCGAACCTCGCGCACAGGTTCCGAAGAGACAAGGTCAGACGTGGACTTCACGTATGAGCCCGTCGGCGTGGGGATCAGCACCCTGGCCGAGCGGGCTATCACGACATCACCGGTACCCCACAGATCGCGACCCGATCCCGACGATCCGAACTGGCGCGGTGTCACCGAGCTGTGTGATCCCGCTACTTGGCGGGAGATCGGCCACCAGTACTCGCGCAGTCTGGGGACTGCTCATGCGGCACCCGGGTTGCTGTGTTCGCTTCAGCACTAC
>NZ_KV823639.1:7485-8001 GCF_001815995.1 Dietzia sp. HMSC21D01
GTCGCTGCCCGGCACTCCGGTGCTCGGGCGCGAGCAGGATCCCAGCGCATTGGTCGACACTATTCGGTGTCATATGGATGCCCTGGTGGACGCGTGTGGATGCCCTGGTGGACGCGTGCGTCGAGGCCGGCACCGTTACCCGGCGGGCCGTTCTGGGAGGGGTTGCGGCCTCGTGCGCTGGCGCGTTTGGGGCGGCACACCGGACCGCGGGCAGCATGCGGCGCCTCGCGGTTGAGATGGATGCCGATCTGGTGACCCGAGCGTTGTCCGATCGACCTTTGGTGACGATGATCCGGCTGGGTGACCCGCCAATGCTGGTCCACGACCGTCACACGTGCTGTTTGATCCGACTGGGAGCTCAGCGGTCCGAGTGCAACTCGTGCCCCCAGATCCCAGAGGAGCAGCGGCGCGGTCGGCAACAGCGTCGGCGTGAACGCGGCCGGATTGCCACGAGGATTGTCCGATGACCGGCACTGCACTGCGGAGCCGGTCACGGGCGATCGCCGATGACACTTC
>NZ_KV823640.1:0-4287 GCF_001815995.1 Dietzia sp. HMSC21D01
GCGGGCCAGCTCGTCCCGGCGGTCGACCGCCTCGGCGACCCGGTCGGCCAGGCGGGCGCGCACGCTCTCCGCGTCGGCGAGCTCGCGCCGGCGGGTGACGAGGTCGTCGGCGGCCAGCCGGAACGTCGCGTCGCGCAGGTCGGCCTGGATCGTCTGCGCCCGCCGCGCCACCTCCGCCTGTCGCCCCAGCGGCTTGAGCTGGCGTCGCAGTTCGGTGGTGAGGTCGGTGAGCCGGTCGAGGTTGCCCTGCATCCCGGCGAGTTTGCGCTGCGCCTTCTCCTTGCGGCGGCGGTGCTTGAGGATACCGGCGGCCTCCTCGATGAACGCGCGTCGCTCCTCGGGTTTGGACTCGAGGATCTCGGCGAGCTTGCCCTGGCCGACGATCACGTGCATCTCGCGCCCGATGCCGGAGTCCGACAGCAGTTCCTGCACGTCCATGAGGCGGGCCCGGTCGCCGTTGATCTCGTACTCCGCGGCGCCGTCGCGGAACATCCGGCGGGTCAGGGAGACCTCGGCGTAGTCGATCGGCAGGGCGCCGTCGGAGTTGTCCAGGGTGAGCGTGACCTCGGCGCGGCCGAGCGGCTGCTTACCGGCGGTACCGGCGAAGATGACGTCCTGCATCTTCCCGCCGCGCAAGGTCTTGGCGCTGTGCTCACCCATGACCCACGTCAGCGCGTCCACGACGTTGGACTTGCCCGAGCCGTTGGGGCCGACGACGCAGCAGATGCCGGGCTCGAACTTCAGGGTCGTCGGCGCCGCGAAGGACTTGAAGCCCTTGAGCGTCAACGACTTGAGATACACGGGAGTCGATCCTAGGTCAGCGTTCGACGAATCCCGTCAGTCCGCCTCGCGCCGGTTCGTAGGTGTCGACGACGAGGTCCACGCGTCCGGGGGTGTCGCCACCGCGGAGGAGTTCGAGCAGGCTGGAGCACGCGGCCTCCTCGCCCTCGGCCACCACGTGGACGCGGCCGTCCGGCTTGTTGGCCGCGTACCCGCTCAGGCCCAGTTCGAGGGCGCGGCTGCGCGTCCACCAGCGGAAGCCCACCCCCTGAACGTGGCCGTGCACCCACGCGACCAGACGGACCGGGTCCCGTCCCGGGGCGCTCACTCGGGATCGCGCCCGGTCTCGAAGTGCAGCGCGACCTCGGTACCCGCGGTGATCGTCCGGCCGACGGTGCACGTGGCGTCGACCGAACGGCGGATCATGTCGAGCACGCGGTCGGCCATCGCCGGGTCCAGGCCCGACAGGTCGAGCTCGTAGGTCTCCTCGAGGCGCGGGTAGCGCTCGTTCTCGCGGTCGGCGTCGCCGGAGACGCGGACCGTTGCGGCGTAGTCGTCACCGAGCCGGCGGGAGACGGTGAAGTCCGACGCCATGGCCGTGCACGCACCGAGAGCGATCTTGAGCAGCTCGCCCGGGGTGAACACCCCCTCGACATCGGCCGACCCGATCTCGACCCGTGCCCCGCGCGAGGAGGTGCCCACGTAGCGCCGGGTGCCGATCCGGTCGACCCGGAGCTCCGGGCCGGTGCCCGGGGCGGGGGCGTCCCCGGCGGCGGGTGCGGGATCCTGCGGTGCGGGCTGAGGCGTCTGGGTCATGCGGTCATCGTACGACCGGGCGCCGGCGCGCCCCGCTCCGGCGGCGGGGCGCGGGCTGGCACACGGGGCAGAAGTGCGAGCCCCGGTTCATGAAGTCCTCGCGCACGACGGCGGTCCCGCAGCGGCTGCACGGCAGGCCCGCGCGGCCGTAGACGTCGAGCGACCGGTCGAAGTAGCCGGACGCGCCGTTGACGTTGACGTACAGCGCGTCGAAGGAGGTGCCACCGGCGTCGAGGGCGTCGGCCATCACGTCGCGGGCGTGCTCGAGCACTCCCGTGACGGCGCGCAGGGTGATCGCGCCCGAACGTCGCCGACCGTGCAGGCCGGAGCGCCACAGCGCCTCGTCTGCGTAGATGTTGCCGATGCCGGACACGACGGTCTGGTCCAGCAGGAGCCGCTTGATCTCGGTGTCGCGGCGTCGGATGACCCGGGCGGCGGCGACGGGGTCGAACCCGGACTCGAACGGGTCCGCGGCGATGTGCGCGGCCGGCGCGGGCAGCAGCACCCCGCTGCCGTCGCGGGCCCCGGCCAGCGGCACGACCGTCCACCCGCCGAACGTGCGCTGGTCGACGAACCGGAGCTCGTTGCCGTCGTCGAGGACGGCCCGGGCGTGCAGGTGGCGCACCGGCGGTGCGCCGGCACCCGTGACGAGCATCTGACCGCTCATGCCCAGGTGGACCAGGAGGCAGTCCGCACCGGCCGCGTCGTCGCCGTCGAGGGTGAGCCACAGGTACTTGCCGCGCCGCCGCGCCCCGCTGACGGTACGCCCGGTCAGCCGCGCGACGATCTCGGCCGCGCCCCCGGGCTGGCGACGGGCCGTGCGCGCCCCGGTGACCTCGACGGAGACGAGCGTGCGGCCCACGACGTGATCGGCCAGTCCCCGGCGGACGACCTCGACCTCGGGAAGTTCGGGCACGTCAGCCGGCGGTCCGGTTCGCCGTGGTCCCGTCCAGGGCCGCCCAGGCCTGCTCGGCGGCCTTCTGCTCGGCCTCCTTCTTGGTGCGGCCGGTGCCCTCGCCGAGCGCGTCGTCGCCGACGAACACCACGGCGGAGAAGGTCTTGTCGTGATCCGGTCCCGTCGAGGTGATCTCGTACCGCGCCTTGGGCCGGCCGAGCGACGCGCACTTCTCCTGCAGACTGGTCTTCCAGTCCAACGCCGCGCCCAGATGGGGCACGACCGTCAGGCGGTCGCCGATGATCTTCTCGATCAGGCCGCGGGCCGTTTCGAGGCCGTGGGTGAGGTAGACCGACCCGAACACCGCCTCGAGGGTGTCGGCGAGGATCGAGTGCTTGTCCCGACCGCCGGTGAGCTCCTCCCCGCGGCCGAGCCGCAGGTGCCGGCCCAGTCCGCCGTCGCCGAGCTCGCGGGCGATGTCGGCCAGGACGTAGGTGTTGACCAGGCTCGCGCGGATCTTGGCCAGGTCGCCCTCGGGGCGATCCGGGTACGCGTTGTAGAGGTACTCCGTCACGACGAGCTCCAGCACGGCGTCGCCGAGGAACTCGAGGCGCTCGTTGTGTGGCAGCCCCCCGTGCTCGTAGGCGTAGGAGCGGTGGGTCAGCGCCTGGGTCGCCAGGCCGGCGGGCAGGGCCACGCCCAGGACGGCGTCCAGCGCGGAGGGCTGGTCGGTCACGCGCGGTCCCCGTCGGTGTCGGCCGGGTCGGTCATGCCGAACTTCTCCGCCAGTCCGGCCCAGCGCGGGTCGATGCGGCCGGTCTCCTCGCCGGAGACCCCGTCCGGGGCGGGCGTCTCGGGGTTCACGCACTCGTCGTGTCCGTAGTCGGTGCACGTGGGCGACATGGGGAACTCGAGCCCGAACGCGTCGACGAGAGCTGGTTCGAGATCGATCAGCTCGCCGTCGAGCAGGCGCACCTCGTCCTCCTCGGCGCCGTCGGCCGCGGCGGTCCCGGGGGTCGCGTACATCTCGGTCAACTCGACGGCGACGTCGGTGGTGAACTCACCGAGGCAGCGCGCGCACTCGACGTCGGCCCGGCCGCTGACCGACCCGGTGACCAGCACGCCCTCGTCGACGAACGTCATCATGAGGTCCAGCTCGACCTGCGACCCGCTCGGGGTCCGGATGAGCTCGACGCCGATGTCGGAGGGCAGCACGGCGGCGCGCCGCACCGGCTCCATCGCGCCGGGTGTGCGGGACAGCACGCGGGTGTCGAGGACGAGCGAATCGGCGGCCGGGCGGCCGTGGCGGGGGGTGCGGGAGGTGGTGGACACGCCCAGCAGACTACCCGCCTGGCTCAGTAGTCCCCGTACCCGTCGCCGAAGCGCTCGTCGTCACGGGTGCCCCTGCGCGCGGCCGGATCGCGCCGCGCGGTGGGCGCGACACCGTGCAGTTCCTCGCGGCCGCGGGCGACGGTGCGCAGCGTCGCCCCGAGGAACTCCTCGAAGCGGGCCATCTTCTCGTCGATGTAGGCGTCGCACTCCTCGCGCCGGCGCTCGCTCTCGGCGTGGGCGGCGTCGCGCACGCGGGCGGCCTCCTCGTCGGCGATCCGCACGACCTCGGACTCGGACAGCATGCGCTGCTGCTCCTGGCGGGCCTCGGTGATCGTGCGGTCGTAGAGGATGTTGGCCTGCTCGACCAGCCGGTCGGCCTCGGCGCGGGCGCGGGTGGTGGCGGACTCGGCGTCCCGGCGGGACCGGTCCAGCAGCTCGGCGGCCTCGGCACGGGCGTCGCCGAC
>NZ_KV823641.1:0-3455 GCF_001815995.1 Dietzia sp. HMSC21D01
AGGCGCGGGTCGGGGGCGGCGGTCGGAGCGAGCGCGGCAGGCGGGGCAGGGGGGCTGGCCTGCGCGAGCAGCTCGCGGACATGCCACGGCGCCTCGGGTCCGGTGCCGCGGGCATCGGCGAACGCCCAGGCCAGCGCAACCAACCGGGCGGCGGCCTCGGACAGCGGCACCACCTCGCCCCAGCCCTCGCCGATCCGCAGCTGCGCCAGCTCGGGTCCCACGACCACCAGCCCCAGGTCACACGAGCGGTCCACCAGGTCACCGCGGCCGTCGTCCAGCACGAACAGGAACCGGCCCGGCAGCGTACCGAGCGCGGGGTCGGCCAGCAGTCCGGCATCCAGGGCGTCGGTCACCGGCCGGAGGTCGGCGCGGCCCGCAGCCTGGTCGGGGTCGAGCCCCGTCAGCGGCGACACGAGGATGTTCCGCACTAGCTCATGCCCCGGCGAAGGCAGGAGTTCGGTCCCCGCGATCGCCGCCACCACCTCTGCAGGCAACTGCCCGTCAGAGTCCTGGGGCAGCGCGCGAAGCTGCAGGTTCGCTCGGGTGGTGAGGTGCACGTTGCCGTCGTCGTCGCCGTATCGTCTCGCCACCTCGCCCAGCACGGCGAGGGACGCAGGGGACACGCGGCCGCCCGGGACGCGCAGGCGCACAAGGGCGCCATCGGCGGCCGGCCACGGACGCAGGACGCCGGGGCACAGGTCGCCGCGCGTGCGGCGGATCGGATCGGGGGTGCTCACGGCAGACAGTGTGGCACCGGCGGCGCCCCTGGCACGGTGCCCCCCGGGCTCGCGGCGATCACACTGCTACCCTGAGCGCGGAACTGACCGCATCCGGCCGATCTCGACAGAGACCGACGGATGCCAGGGAACCCGGTGAGAATCCGGGACTGGCGCGCAGCGGTGTGGGGTACCGAACCGGCACGAGGCCACTGGAAGCGATTTCCGGGAAGGCGCCGGGGAGGGTCGATCCCGAGTCCGAATACCTGTCGGTTCCGCGACATCCGAGCGAACCTCGCGCACAGGTTTTGAAGAGATAAGGCCACACGTGTACCCCACGTATGAGCCCGTAGGCACAGGCATCAGTGCTGAAGCCGAACGGGCACTCGCGGCATACCCCGTGCCCCACCGATCCAGACCCGATCACGACGACCCGGCGTGGCGGAGCGCCGTCGAGCTTCGTGACCCGGCTTCGTGGCGTGAGATCGGGCAGCGCTACTCCACGCACCTGGGCACTTCCCACCTGGCGCCCGGACTGTTGTGCTCACTCCAGCACTACACGGGCCGGGCCCTTGGCCTCATGGTGGCGGCCTGGTGTGCAGACGGCACCCTCCTCGACCCGGCGCACGAGCGCTGGTGGGCCCACCTCGACGCAGCCGGTGCCACCGTCGAGGTGTCGATCCCCGGTACGCCGGTGGTGGGATGCGGCCCGGACCCCACCGCGCTGGTCGACGTGCTCCGTCACCACGTGACTCCGCTGGTGGAGGCATGCGTGGCCGCCGGGACCGTGACCCGTCGCGCCGCCCTCGGGGGCGTGGCGGCGTCGTGCGCCGGCGCCTTCGGGGTCGGCTTCCGGACCGTTCCCACCTCCCGACGGGCCGCGGTCGAGAACGGCGCCCGCGTCGTCGCCAAGTCCCTGAGCGAGCGGCCACTGGTGACGCTGGTGCGGCTGGACAACCCGCCCGCACTGGTTCACGACCGACACACCTGCTGCCTCATCCGGCTGGGGTCGGACAAGACCGAATGCGCGTCATGCCCACGGCTCAGCGAGGGAGAGCGGCGCGTGCGACAGCGCCTCCGCCACACACCCGCCCGGGCCCGAGCGGGGAGCAGCACCCGGTGAGAGTGGTGAGGGCGGGGGCCGCCCGACGCGCCGGACCACCCGCGGCCTCGGTCCGCTCCGCCCGCAGGATCCCGCCCGTCCCGTTGGCGATCGTGCTCACGATCCTCACGGCGATCAGCGTCGTGACCTCGGTGGCCTTCGGCGCCGAGCACATCCCGGTCGGTGATGTGTGGCGGACGGTGTGGGCGGCGATGACCGGAGGCGAGGCCCAGCGCGCGCACTCCATCATCATCCTCGACCTACGGCTCCCCCGAGCTGTGCTCGGGGCGCTGGTGGGGGCCGGTCTCGCGCTCGCCGGCGCAGCGATGCAGACCCTCGTGCGCAACCCGCTCGCCGACCCGTATCTCCTCGGCGTCTCGGCGGGCGCCGCAGTGGGAGCCACCGCGGTGATCACCATGGGCTTCCTGGGCGGGCTCGGCATCTGGGCCCTCTCCGGCGGCGCACTCGTCGGCGCGCTTGGTGCCACCCTGCTGGTCTACGCGGTGGCCACCGCCACCGGCGGGCTCACCGCGCTGCGGCTCATCCTGGCCGGCGTGGTGCTCTCCTCGGCGTTCACCGCCATCTCCTCGTTCCTGGTCTTCATCGCCACCGATTCGCGCTCGGCGGAGACTGTCATGCACTGGATGCTCGGCAGCGTGGCCGGAGCGACCTGGGCCAAGATCCCGCTCGCCGCGGTGGTCGTGGCGCTCGCGCTGGCCGTCGGGCTCGCAGTGCACTCCTGGCTGGACGCCTATGCAACCGGATCGGACACCGCCGCCTCGCTCGGCGTGCCCGTGCGGGCCCTGCGGATCGGGCTCTTCGTGTCCCAGGGACTACTGGTGGGGGTGCTCGTCGCCGTGGCTGGCGGCGTCGGGTTCGTGGGGCTCATCATCCCCCACGCCGCCCGGCTCGTCGTGGGGGCGACCCACCGCGCCATGCTCCCCGTGGCCGCCGCGGCAGGTGCGCTCTTCCTGGTCTGGGTGGACGTGATCTCCCGGGTCGTCGCCGCCCCGCAGGAGATGCCGCTGGGCATCGTCACCGGGATCATCGGCGCCCCGGTATTCCTGCTGCTCATGGGCCGCCGCGCCTACACCTTCGGGAACGCGTCATGACGCAGGCCGCCAGCGCGCACCTGGTCGCGCAGAACGTGTCCTGCGCCAGAGGGAAGAGAGTCATCGTCTCCGGGGTCGACCTCAACGTCCCCGCCGGCTCCCGCCTCGCCCTGGTCGGGCCGAACGGCGCGGGCAAGTCGACCCTGCTGCGGGTCCTGGCCGGCCTGGATGCCCCGGTGCAGGGATCGGTGACCGTGGACGGTCTCGATGTGCACCGGATGCGGTCCCGGCAGCGCGCGCTGCTCATCGCGGTCCAGGGGCAGGAAGAAGCCCCCTCGGCGGAACTCACCCTCGCCGAAGCGGTGGCGCTCGGCAGGACCCCACACCGCACCCCGTGGGCACTCGGCGAGGAGGGCGAGAAGGAGATCGTCGACCGGGCACTCCACACCGTCGGCCTGGCCGGCCGCGGCGACCAGTCCTGCACCCGGCTCTCCGGAGGCGAGCGCCACCGGGTCGTCCTGGCCCGAACCCTCGCCCAGCAGACCCCGCTGCTCATGCTCGACGAACCCACCAACCACCTCGACG
>NZ_KV823641.1:3475-10006 GCF_001815995.1 Dietzia sp. HMSC21D01
TCGACGAACCCACCAACCACCTCGACGCCGCCTGGCGACTCCGGCTCATGGACGCGCTGGACAGCCTGCACTCCACGGTGGTGGCCGCGATCCACGACCTCGACCTGGTGCTCCGTCACTTCGATGCGGTCGCCGTGGTCGATGACGGGCGGATCGTCGCCTACGGGCCACCCGTCGAGATATTCACCGCCGACCTCCTGGACGGGGTCTTCGGCGTCAACGGCGACATCGTCGCCCACCCACGAACCGGTCGACCCCACTTGCTCATCGGGGACGCGGTCACCACAGAAAGTAGAGATCAGCAATGAAGCGTTCAGTCATCACGGCAGGCCCCGCCCTGGCGATCACCCTGGCCCTGGCCTCCGCATGCGGTTCCGATGCCACGAACTCCGCCGACGGCGGCACCGGGGGAGAGGTCACCGTGGTCAACTGCGGCGAGGAGGTGACCTACCCCGAGACTGTCGACGAATTGTTCGCCTACGACTCGGGGATCATCTCCATCGCCCTGTCCGCGGGAGCTATCGATCAGCTCACGGCCGTGGCCGCCGCCTCGGAGGACGAGGACCTGCTGCGTCTGGCGTACGGTGACCAGTACGACCAGCTCAATGAGGTGACGGGCAAGGGCCCGACCCTGGAGAACGTCGTGGCCGCGGAGCCGGACGTCATGTTCGCCGGCTGGAACTACGGATTCTCCGACTCCCGGGGCCTGACGCCGGACATCCTCGCCGGGCACGGCATCGGCGTTTACCAGCTCTCGGAGGCGTGCCGCCAGGCCGAGGGCGAGGTGCAGCGCGGCACCATGGATCCGTGGGAGGCTCTGGATACCGACCTGCGCAACATCGGGATCATCACCGGGAACGCGGAGACCGGTGCCGCGGCCGCCGACGACGTGGCTGAACGGCTCGAAGCGCTCCGGGCTCTGCCCGCGCCCGAGGGCAGGCCCACCATCTTCCTGGTCGACAGCACCAGCGACACCATCCTGTCGTCCGGCTCCTTCGGCGGGCCTCAGGGGATCATCGACGCGGCGGGCGCACGCAGCGCGACCGAGGACGTGGCCGACACCTGGACAAGTGTCAGCTGGGAGCGCCTGGCCGCCGAGGACCCGGACATGATCGCGTTCGTCGACTACGGCGAGCAGACCGTCGACGACAAGATCGCCGCACTCAAGGCGCACCCCGCCAGCCGAGACCTCAAGGCGGTCCGCGAGAACCGCTTCGTCAACCTGCCCTACGGCATGTGGGTCTCCAGCCCCCTCAACATCGACGCCGCCGAGACGATCCGCGCCGTCTTGGAGAAGCACGGGCTCGCCCCCGAGACGGGCCTGACGCCGCAGCTTGACGTCACTGAGCTGCAGCTCGGGGGCAACGACTGGCTCTGAGGGGCAATCTCACCCGGGGGTAGGGCATCCCGGCCCGGGAGAGAGGGCCGCCCCGGCCTGCCGTTGCTTCCGCCCCGGCCTGCCGTTGCTTCCGCGCCGGCAGGCAGGGGCGAGCGCTACGTGGTGGACCCGATCTCGGCGTGCCGCTTCGCGGCGACGGACCGCCGCAGCGATATCAGCAGGTCAGCGACGACGAACAGCGCGAGAGACGCGCCGAGCAACGGCAGGAACAGCCCCACGGCCACGGCAAGAACCCCGGCGATGAGATACGCCGGCCAGCGATGGCCGGTGACCCCGCCCAGACCGGCGGGCAGGCCCCCGCGCGTCGGGCGACGCGTCCACCACATCCGATACCCCAGGACGGTCAGCGCGACGATCGTCAGGGCGGTTGCGGCGAGGGCGATCTGCAACGGTAGGCCGAACAGCATGCCCATGTGCAGGTAGATGCCCCACGAGGACAGCTTCGAGTACAGCGAGAGGTCGCGGAAGTCGAGACGGTCGACGACCTGCCCGGTGGCTCCGTCCACAGCCACAGCATCGGAGCTGAACGTCCACGGCACCCACCGCTCGCTCACCGACCACGCCGTGTGCGGATCAGCCGGCGGGACCATCTGCACCGGGCCCTCGAGACCGGCCTGGTGCGCCGCGGCCAGGACCACCGGCACCTGATCGACCGGCACCTCGAAGGCGGAAACCGCCGAACCGTGCCCCAGGTGCCCGGCGTGCTCGTCCCCGTCCGTCGCGGCGCCGGCGACCAGGGAGGTCTGCAGCGGATCCGAGCGCCAGTTCATCTTCTCCACGACCGTGTCCACGTTGGCTCCGGCGAACGCCGACCAGGTCAGGCCGGTCACCGCGATGCCGAGGATCGCGATCGCGAACCAGGTGCCGAGCGCGGCGTGCAGGCTCATGGCCTTCTGGCGGGAGCCGGGACGGGCCGGGAAGCCCCGCAGCAGTGTTCGGGTGGTTGCGGCCCTCCCGTGACGGGTCGACCGGACCTTCCGCCACCACAGCACAATTCCGCTGAGCCCCAGGACCAGCAGCCAGGATGCGGCGAGTTCCGAGTAGAGCTCGCCGGGCGGGCCGAGGTGGAGATCCCGGTGCAGGCTGGAGATCCAGCTCCGCAGCGGGAGCTCGCCCAGTCCCGAATGGCTGCTCAGGTCGCCGCGCACGTCACCGGTGGCGGGGTCCACGAACACCGCGCGGTTGAGACCGTCGTCCAGCGCGGGGTCGGCGAACAGGATCCGGGTGGTGGTGCCGGGCTCGTCGGAAGGCCAGATCTGGACCACGGCGAGCTCCGGGAACTGCGCCTGCGCGGCGTCGATCTGCTGCTCCAGACTGAGTGCGGTGGACGCGGGTGGCGCGGTCAGTTGTTCGGCGTAGACGAGCCGCTCCAGTGTCGGGGACAGCGCGTACAGGGCCCCGGACAGAGCGGCGATGACGAGGAACGGTGCGACGAACAGGCCCGCATAGAAGTGGACGCGGGTGAGGATCGCGCCCAGCTGCGCGGAGAGGGGCCGCGCGGGCGGGGCCGGTTCGGCAGCACCGGGGTCGCGGGTGTGGCGCTCGGCCGGATGGGTGGCGGTCATGAGAGGCGAATCCCTTCGGGATCAGGCGGTCCGCGAGCGGGTCGGTACTACCCGCCGGGCAGCACGGAGCTGGTCTGCGGAGAGCGGCGTGCGCGGCCGCGAGGTCGGTGAGGGCGGGCACCCGGAGACCCGGCTGCGCGCGGCGCTGGCTGGCCGAGCGGGGCGGGAAGGAATCGGTGCCCGAGTGGGCGCAGCGGGACGATCTGACGGCCGCTGCGGGTGAGACACGGGAGGCGGGGACGGTGGATCCACCGCGCGCCGCTCCCGGACATGTCACCGCACCGCCCGAGCGCGGCGTGGCGCGCGTCGGCGGGTGCGGGACCTGCGACTATGCGGCAGCGGGCGGCGCTCTGGTCCCACCGCGGGAGACCAGGTAGCGCTTGAGCGGCGCGTCGGCGCCGCGCGGGACCGGGACGACGGCGACGACGGCGACGAGGTGCGCTGTCGATATCGGCGGCATCGACCGGGCGGACACCCAGGCCAGAGCGCCGGCGAGAGCAGCGATGACCAGTAGTGCAGAGCCGATCGCGGCGATGTGCGCGGCGAGCATGACGGGCGTCATCAACGCTGTTGCGGAGGCCAGCGCATCGTGGGCGGCGGTGTCCATCGCGGCCCGGAGCGCCGCGGGGTCGGTGCCGTGGTGGCCCGGCGGGTGCGAGCCGGACCCGTGGTGCGAGTGCCCGCCGGACATCGCGATGTGGACGGCGCCCTGCCCGGTGATCAGTCCTGACGCCGAGGCGAGGATCGGGAACCGGTAGCGGGCTGCGGCGGCGGTGGCGGCGCCGATCCCGGCGCTGGTGACTGCCACGGTGAGCGCCTGGGCGAACGAGACCGGGCCCATGTCCGCCGCGAGCCCGTGCGCGCTGATGCCGAAGATGCCACTGACCAGCGCCACGGTCACGCCCACGATCGTGGTCATGACCGGGGGGAGCTCGGTCCTCGCCCGATCAGCTGGCACACGCCGAGTCTAAGCACGGCGAGCACGGGGTAGGAAGGTCAGCGCGGGCGGTGAGAGCGCCGGCAGCCGAGCCGGGGTGGCTTCCGAGGGCGAAGGGTGGTCCGGGCGGGACGGCGGATAGGCTCGCCCGTGCCGTGGTGCTCGGGAAGCCGGAGGAGAAGCCGGCGCGGCCCTCGCCACTGTAGTCGCGGAGCCACGCGACCCTCGTCCGCCCCACACGTGGGGGCGGGGGCCACTGGGCGAGAGCCCGGGAAGGTCGGTCGCGCGGTGCTGATGCGGAAGCCAGGAGACCGGCCACGGCGACATGTTCCACGAGGGTTTGGAGAAGAACATGCGCCCCGACCGGCGTTCGGCGTCCCCTGACGACGCCCCGGCACGCTCCGACGTGCCCCGCATCGCACTACTGTCCACCTCCGACACGGACCTGCTCTCCGCGCGCGAATCCGGCGCCGAGTTCACACTCGGCAACCCGTCGCGCCTGCACGTCGAGTCCGACCTGCCCGCCCTGATCACCGGCGCCGACCTGGTGGTGGTCCGCATTCTCGGCTCGCGTCGCTCGTGGGATGACGGATTCGCCGCCGTCCTGGGCGCGGGCGTGCCCGTGGTGGTGCTGGGCGGTGAGCAGACCCCGGACGCCGACCTCATGGAACTGTCGACCGTCCCCATCGGGACCGCCGCCGAGGCCCACCGCTATCTCGCCGAGGGCGGGCCGACCAACCTCGCGCAGCTGCACGCCTTCCTCTCCGACACGGTGCTGCTCACCGGCGCCGGTTTCGAGCCGCCGGTGAGCGTGCCGGTGTGGGGGATGCCGGAGCGGCCGGGCGCCGACTCCCCGGCGAGTGGTCACAAACGCCGCGATTCCCGCGACGCGACCTGGGAGAACGCGGGCGGGTCTGACCAGTCGCCGGGCGGCCCCCGCGTGGGCGTGCTCTACTACCGCGCCCACGAGGTGAGCGGGAACTCCGGATTCGCGCACGCGCTGGCCGACGCGATCGACGCCGCCGGTGGGGTGGGCGTACCGATCTTCGCCGGCTCCCTGCGCTCGGCGCCGGACGAGCTGTTCGACGCCCTCGGCACGCTGGACGCGCTGGTCGTGACCGTCCTGGCGGCCGGCGGCACCACGCCCGGGTCCGCCAGCGCGGGCGGCGACGACGAGGCGTGGGACGTCGAGCGCATCGCCGCCCTGGACATCCCCGTGCTGCAGGGCCTGTGCCTGACCTGGGGCCGCGACGACTGGTCGGAGTCGGACGACGGCGTCAACCCGCTGGACTCTGCCAACCAGATCGCGATCCCCGAGTTCGACGGTCGCATCATCACCGCCCCGTTCTCGTTCAAGGAGATCGACGCCGACGGCCTGCCCCGCTACGTCGCCGACCCCGAGCGGTGCGCGCGCGTCGCCGGGATCGCCGTGGCCCACGCCCGGCTGCGCCACGTAACTCCCGCCGACCGCAAGGTCGCGCTGGTCCTGTCGGCGTACCCGACCAAGCACTCCCGCATCGGCAACGCCGTCGGCCTGGACACCCCGGTATCCACGATCCGCCTGCTGCGCCGCATGCGCGACGAGGGTTACGATCTAGGCCCGGCGGACGGGCCGATCGCGAAGTTCCTCGACGAGCAGGCCTACGCCACCGACACCGAGGCCGGAGACGCCCTCATCCACGCGCTCATCGACGCGGGCGGCCAGGACGAGGAGTGGCTCACGACCGCGCAGCTCACCGACGGCCACGTCCGGATCTCCACCGAGGACTACCTCCGCTGGACCGCCGACCTGCCCGCGACCCTTCGAGACGAGATGGTCGAGGCGTGGGGCGAGGCGCCGGGGACCCTGTTCGTCAACGACGCCGGCGAGCTCGTCCTGGCCACCCTGCAGGCCGGCAACGTGGTGCTGCTCATCCAGCCACCCCGCGGGTTCGGCGAGAACCCCGTGGCGATCTACCACGACCCCGAGCTCGCGCCGTCCCACCACTACCTGGCCGCCTACCGCTGGCTGGCCCACGGCTTCGGCGCGCACGCGCTGGTGCACATCGGCAAGCACGGCTCGCTAGAGTGGCTGCCGGGCAAGAACGCCGCCCTCTCGGCGGACTGCGCCACCGACGCGGCAATCGCGAACCTGCCGCTGATCTACCCCTTCCTCGTCAACGACCCGGGCGAGGGCGCGCAGGCCAAGCGCCGCGCGCATGCCACGATCGTCGACCACCTGGTCCCGCCCATGGCCCGCGCGGAGTCGTACGGGGACATCGCCCGCCTCGAGCAGCTGCTCGACGAGTACGGCAACATCGCCGCGATGGACCCGGCCAAGCTTCCGTCCATCCGCGCGCAGATCTGGACCCTCATGCAGGCCGCGCACATGCACGAGGACCTGGGCCTGGAACAGCGCCCCGACGACGAGGAGTTCGACGACTTCCTCCTCCACGTGGACGGCTGGCTCTGCGAGATCAAGGACGTCCAGATCCGCGACGGCCTGCACGTTCTGGGCCAGGCGCCCGACGGCGAGGCGCGGGTCAACCTGGTGCTGGCCATCCTGCGCGCGTCCCAGGTGTGGGGCGGGCAGTCCGGCGCGGTGCCGGGCCTGCGCCGCGCGCTCGGCCTGGCCGAGGGCGCGCCGACCG
>NZ_KV823642.1:0-1026 GCF_001815995.1 Dietzia sp. HMSC21D01
ACCCCCGCCGGGGCCGCGGCCACGACCGGTGCGGGCGGCCTCGCAGCCGACCCCACCGCCCTGCTGGGGCTCCTCACCACGGGGGCGGGCAGCCTCGGACAGTGACGCGCGCCGCGCCCGGGGCGATCTCCACCCCCGGGCGCCGGTCTCCGCGTTACAGTTCTCCCGTCGACGACCGGCGCCCCGGAGGGGACGCGGGGGCTCGACCCCGTCCGCCGTAGTCGAAGAGGGTTCATCACACATGTTCACCCGCAAGGTCGTCACCGTCTCCGCCGCCGCGTTCGCGCTGGTCGCCCTCTCCGTTCCCGTCGTCAACGCGCAGGGTGACGCAGTGGCGCCCGACGGGGCGGGCGCGGGCAGCATTCCGCTCGGCAGCCTCGAGTCCGCGGGTCTCGGCGACGGGAGCCTGGCGGACGGCTCCGCTGATGTCGGTGGTGACGCCGGCGAGGGCGACGCCGGCGAGGGCGACGACGGCGAGGGCGACGACAGCGGCCAGGACGGCGACGCCTCGGGCGACGGGTCCGGCTCGGTGGGCGGCGGCTCCCTCGGCAGCCTCGAGGGCGTCACCGGCGAGGACTCGAGCATCGGCGATCTGGCGCCGGAGACGGATGCCGTCTGCGAGCTGCCCGGGCTGGGCGGTTCGGTGGCCAAGTTTTACCCGCTGTTCGGTATCGACGGCGTGCCCACCGGGGTCGTCGACCTCGTCACCTCCGCCTTGGACTCCTTCCCCAACCTGCTCGACGTGGTCGCGGGCGAGGGCGGCGGAACGGCGTCGCTCGAGCAGACGGGATCGTTCGCCGAGGGGCTGTGCGGCACTTTCCTCGGAGGCGAGATGGTCCTTCCGCCGGTCACGGTGATCGTCGACGGCGACGGCAATCCGGTCAGCACCGTCACCGGCGCCACCACTCCCAGCAGCTCCGCCGTCACCTCCACCCTGACGGCCGCGTCGGTGTCCGCCGACGATGCCGGCGAGGACGCCGACGACGCCGACGACGCGGGCGCCGAGGCCTCCGGCGCCGCCGCTGC
>NZ_KV823643.1:0-918 GCF_001815995.1 Dietzia sp. HMSC21D01
TGACGCGCCCCCGTCCGCCGCGCCGGCCGGCCGTGGTGCCGGTGCCGCGGCCGGTGGCGGTGGTGGCGCGGGTGGTGGCGACGACGACGAGGACTTCCTCCAGCCGACGCCGACCGAACCCGAACGACGCCCCTCACGCCGTCATCCCACGATGCCGTCGTGGGAGGACGTCCTCCTCGGGGTCCGCGGTAAGGACGACTGAGTCACGGACATGGGCCACCACGTCGCGACCTTCTGGTACCTGGCGACCGACGATCCCGCCGCCCCCATCCGGGCGGGGCATCCGTCGGACCCCGGCTTCGCCCGCCGCCTGCTGTCCCGGCTGTTCCCCACCGTGACCGTTGCGTCGCTGGGCGCGTTCCCGCTCAACCGGTCGGCGTCGGCCGGCCAGGGTGAGATCTACGTGGGTTCCTACCCCGGCCTGACGGTGGTGCAGACCCCCGTCGAGGGCCCGGTCGTGCCGTCGGCCGCGGCGGACGCGTGGCTCCGGCTGGTCGAGGCACCGGTCGTCCTGTTGTTCGCGCAGGATCCCGAGGACGGGGTCAGCGGGTTCGCCCGCTGGGAGTCCGGGCGCCTGATCCGGGCGTTCGCCGGCGCGGACGACCGCATCGTCGAGGACGAGGGGATGCCCCTGCCGTTCGAGCGCCCGTACTGGGCCGGCGAGTTCCCGCCCGACGGGGCGGCCGACAACCCCCTGGCGTTGCCGTTCTCGCCGTCGTCACTCCTCCACGCCGCGCACCGTGACTGGCTCGGCTTCGACCTCGAGCCGGGCGGCCTGGACGTGCCGGTCCACGGTTTCGCCACCGACGGCCGCCGCGAGGTCCGGCAGCACACCCCACCGGCCGGTCCAGCACTGCACGTGGTGGGGATGCCGGGGCGCGCGGAGCTCCACGCCGCCTCGCGTCGCGCCTCGTCGCG
>NZ_KV823644.1:0-1188 GCF_001815995.1 Dietzia sp. HMSC21D01
GCAGTAGCCAGGGGTTGTCACCGCCGGCGCGGCGGCGAGCAGGAGCGCGACGGACATGCCGGTCAGCGGACCCGGAAGATCACGGTCCGCTGGACGATGAAGTTGGTGACGGTCGCGACGCCCTGGGCGATGACGTACCCGATGGTCGTGGCCCAGAAGGTGCTCCAGCCCAGGCCGTGGAAGAACGGCACGAGGACCATGAACAGACCCCACTGCACGCCGAACATGAGGGCGTACAGGCACATCGTGGCGATGAACCGCGCCCGCGACGGCTCGGCCCGGAACGTCCACCGGCGGTTGATGCCGTACGCGGTGAGCGTGCCCGCGACGAACGACAGCGCCTTGGCCGGGCCGTAGCCCAGACCGGCCAGCATGAGCAGCTGCAGTAAGCCGTAGTCGACGACCGCCGAGAGCACCCCGGTGAGGAAGAACCGCACGATCTGCGTCTTGAGATCGGTGCCCTCCCGCGGGTCGGACTCGTGGTGCGACTCCAGCGGGTCCACCGCGCCCCGCAGGGAGTCGAGGACGGAGTCGACGGGGTCGGCGGCGTCGGCGGGACCGGTCTGGTCGGTGGAGTCGCTCCTGGGGCCGGCGTCTCTCGGGGAAGAACTCACCAGCACAGGGTAGGCCGCGGCTGTGCGGAGTGAACATCCACACAGGGGGTTGTGCGGCCCCGGCGGGCGTGTCATCCTTTTCTCCATCGCGGGCACACCAGCCCGTTCCCGGTCGAACCGTCCGGCGACACCTCCGCCGACACGTCCGACCCCGCTGGAGCGATCCGCTCGCGGCACACCCCATCTCTTCCCGGCGCCCACGCCACGAGGTCCGCGCCTTCTCCCCGGGTGAGCCGCCGTCGTCTCCACCCCCACGCACCCGAACGACTCCCGTCGTCGTCCCGCCCCGGCGGTGACGCGCCGGGCCCGTCGTCCTTCCACGACCAGGAGTGAGTCCCATGTCGCAGTACCGCAGTCCCGCCATGAACAACGCGCCGACCGCGTTCTCCTACACGCCCACCGGGCGGGCGATCCCGCCGTCGTCGCCGCTGCGCACGCCCAACCGTCGCCCGGCGTCGCCGTCGTACACGCCCACCGGCCGCGTCGTCCTGTCGACGCCCACCACCCGCGGCTCCGCCTAGGACGAGCCCACCCCCGAACACGCGGTTCGCGCGCGCCGGTCACCCCCGGCGCG
>NZ_KV823645.1:0-1002 GCF_001815995.1 Dietzia sp. HMSC21D01
CCGACGAACTAACGGAGATGCCCACTAGCGTCCGACGAGTGACCACGCTTCACCTCACCGCTCCCGACCACACCGCCTCCCACCAGACCGTGCTGCGGTTCCTGGCCGCCCCGACCGACGTCGGGACGGGTACCCAGGTCCATACCGGCCGCATCCTCGAGTGGATCGACAAGGCCGCCTACGCGCTGGCCGCGGGATGGTCGGGTGGGTACGCCGTCACGGCCTACGTCGGCAACGTCCGTTTCTCCCGCCCGATCGCCTCCGGGGACCTCGTGGAGGTGTCCGCCCGGCTCGTGCACACGGGCACCTCCTCCATGCACATCCAGTGCGACGTCCGCGCCTGCGATCCCGCACGCCCCGGGTACCGGCACTGCGCCGAGTGCCTGGTCGTCTTCATCGCCGTCCGCGACGGCGCGCCCACCCCGGTCCCCGCCTGGCGGCCCGCCTCGAGCCTGGAGATCCACGAGTCCGACGAGGCGGTCATGCGCATCGGGCTGCGCAAGGACATCGAGCGCGCGATGGCGCAGCAGGTCTACTCCGAGGCCGGCACCGCCCCGCGATCGACGCTGCGCCTGCTCGCCGCCCCCTCGGACGTCAACTGGGGAGGCAACGCCCACGGTGGACGGATCATGGCGTGGATCGATGACGCGGCGAACCTGTGCGCGGCCCAGTGGTCGGGTACCCCGTGTACCTCGGTGTACGCGGGCGGGGTGCGCTTCTACCATCCGGTACGGATCGGGGACGTGGTGGAGGTGGAGGCCCGCCTGCTGCACACCGGCCACGAGACCATGCACGTCTCCGTGCACGTGCGCTCCGGGGCGGCCACCTCGTCCGCCCGCACGCTCAGCACGCACTGCCTCACCGTCTGCGCCGCCCTGGGCGCGGACGGGCGCCCCACCCCGGTCGCGCGGTGGTCCCCCGTGTCCGCCGAGGACCACGCCCTGGACGCCCACGCACGCGACCTCGTCCGGCTGCGGGCGCGGGGACGGTCCTCGAGGCGGG
>NZ_KV823645.1:1022-5763 GCF_001815995.1 Dietzia sp. HMSC21D01
GAGGCGGGCGCCCGCCTCGAGCTGAGCGATGCCCGAAATGCGGAAGACGCCCGGAGCGATGTGCTCCGGGCGTCGTCACGGTGTACCCCCGATGGGATTCGAACCCACGCTACCGCCGTGAGAGGGCGGCGTCCTAGGCCGCTAGACGACGGGGGCTAGGACACGGATCCACAGGGGATCCGCTGTGAGCACTCGCGTGGAGCACTCCGCTGGCCTACCAGGACTCGAACCTAGAACGGCTGAACCAGAATCAGCTGTGTTGCCAATTACACCATAGGCCACTATTTTCACTTCTCCGCCGCTCTTCAGCGACCTCGAAGAGACTACCAAACCTCTGTGGGTGAATAGCAAATCGCCTGGTCAGTGGCCTCGTTTCTTCGACGGCTGGATTCGGCCACGCCCGTCATCCGTCGACGGGCGCGGCCGCTCTCATCAGCCGGCGACCGGTGCCGAGCGGAGACGGGACAGCGTCGCCTCACGGCCGAGCAGCTCGATGGACTCGAACAGCGGGGGCGAGATGTGCGAACCCGTCACCGCCACCCGGACCGGGCCGTAGGCCTTGCGCGGCTTGATGCCCAGGCCGTCCACCAGGGCCCCGGACAGCGCGGCCTCGATGGCGGGCGCCGTCCACTTCTCGAGAGAGCCGAGGGCGGCGATCGCCGCGTCGACGACCTCACGCGACCCGGGCTTGAGGTTCTTGGCCGCGGACTGCGGGTCCACCGTGAACTCCGACTCGTCCACCAGCAGGAAGCGGATCAGCTTCCAGGCGTCCGACAGAACCACGATGCGGGTCTGTAGCAACTCCGCCACGACCGCCCACCGTTGCTGGTCGAAGTCCTCCGGCAGCGTCAGTCCGTCCTGGGCCGGGTGGGCGACGAGGTACTCGCGCAGACGCCGTGCGAACTCGTCGGTCGGCAGCTGCCGGATGTGCTCGGCGTTGATCGCGTCGGCCTTCTTCTGGTCGAAGCGGGCCGGGTTCGCGTTGACCTGCCGGACGTCGAAGGCGTCGACCATCTCCTGGAGTGAGAACACGTCGCGGTCCTCTGACAGGCCCCACCCGAGCAGCGCCAGGTAATTGAGCAGGCCCTCGGGCAGCATGCCTCGGTCCCGGTGCAGGAAGAGGTCCGACTCGGGGTCGCGTTTCGAGAGCTTCTTGTTGCCCTCACCCATGACGAACGGCAGGTGACCGAACTCGGGCACACCGTCGGCCACGCCGATGCGCTCGAGGGCGCGGTACAGGGCGATCTGCCGCGGGGTGGAGCTGAGCAGGTCCTCGCCGCGCAGGACGTGCGTGATCTTCATGAGGGCGTCGTCGACGGGGTTGACCAGCGTGTAGAGCGGGATCCCGTTGGCGCGGGTGAGCGCGAAGTCGGGGACCGTGCCGGCCTTGAAGGTCGTCTCGCCGCGGACGAGGTCGTTCCAGGACAGGTCCTCGTCCGGCATCCGCAGGCGGATCACCGCTCCGCGACCCTCGTCGCGGAAGGCCTGCTTCTGCTCCTCGGTGAGGTCGCGGTCGTACCCGTCGTAGCCGAGCTTGGGGTCGCGTCCGGCCGCCCGGTGCCGGGCCTCTACCTCCTCGGGGGTGGAGAAGGACTCGTAGGCCTCCCCCGCATCGATGAGCCGGCGCACGACGTCGAGGTGCAACTCACGCCGCTCCGACTGGCGGTACGGCGCGTACGGACCGCCGACCTCGGGCCCCTCGTCCCAGTCCAATCCGAGCCACCGCAGCGCGTCGAGGATCGCCTGGTAGGACTCCTCGGAGTCGCGCGCGGCGTCGGTGTCCTCGATCCGGAAGACGAACGTCCCACCCGTGTGCCGGGCGTGCGCCCAGTTGAACAGTGCCGTCCGCACGAGCCCCACGTGGGGTGTGCCGGTGGGCGACGGACAGAAGCGGACGCGGACATCGGAGGCTGTCATGAGGCCCATCCTAGAGACGGTCCCGGCTCGCACCCCCGTCGAGGACCGGCCTAGGATCAGCGGGTACCCGTGGCAGGCGCCTGCAGGACGGCGCCCCACGGACCGAACCGAGTCGAGGGAGGCGAGCCGTGGCGTCAGGGCTCCACCCCGACGTCGGACGACCAGTCACAGCCCCGGACTTCCTGCTCTCGCGGCCGACCGGCTCGCTGCGCACGCAGGGCGCCCTCGCCGCGTTCACCGATCCCGCCGACGCCGCACTGGCCCTTCGTTCGGGCTCCTGCGGACTCGTAGTGGGTGCGATCGGTTTCGAGCCGGACGCACCGGCCGCGCTCGTGGAGCCCGACGTCGTGGTGCGCACCGACGGCCCGCTCGAGCCGCCTGCGTATTTCCGCGCGATGCGGACCCGCGCCCACATCGCCGAGGAGGTGCCCACGGCGGCAGAGCACCGGGCGCGTGTCGCGACCGCGATCGCGGGCGTGCGCGCCGGTGAATTCGACAAGGTGGTGTTGGCCCGCGCGGTGCGACTAGCGGCGGACGAGCCGATCGATCCCCACGCGGTGTGCGCCGCCCTCATCGACTCGAGCCCCTCGGCCGACGGGTATCTCGTCGACCTCTCCCCCGCCGGCGGTCGCTACTCGGGCCGCGTCCTGGTGGGTTCCAGTCCCGAATTGCTCGTCCGTCGCCGGGGTGACCTGGTGGAGTGCCACCCGTTGGCCGGATCCGCGCCCCGTTCCGCTGACCCCGCCGCCGACCAGGCCGCGGGCCGCGCGCTGCGGGCCTCCGGGAAGGATGCCTCCGAGCACGCCTTCGTCGTGGACTCGCTGGCCCGGTCACTCGGGCCGGTGTGCACCGACCTGGAGATCCCCGAGCACCCTTCGTTGACGTCGACCCGGGAGATGTGGCACCTCGGGACCCGGATCCGGGGGCGCATCGCCGACCCCAGGACCACCGCTCTGGACCTGGCCCTGGCCGTCCACCCCACCCCCGCGGTGTGCGGCACGCCGACGGACGCGGCCCGCCGCCTCATCGCGGGGATCGAGGGCGACCGGGGGTTCTACGCAGGTGCGGTCGGGTGGTCCGACGCCGGCGGTGACGGCGACTGGATGGTCACCATCAGGTGCGTCGAGATCGACGCGGACCGTGCCGGAGCCGTCGCCTGGGCCGGGGGCGGGCTCGTGGCCGACTCCGAGCCCGACGACGAGGTCGCCGAGACCGGGGCCAAGCTGCGGACCGTCCTGAGGGCGGTCGGCGCCGCGTAGGCCGCCGGGGCGGAGCCCGGCCGATGCCGCATGGGCCGCCGGGGCGGAGCCTGGCGGCACGCGTGGTGGCTACCTGTCGACGACCGGGTTGGTCAACGCGCCGATGCCCTCGATCTCCACGGTGACGCGGTCACCGGGCAGCATCGGCCCGACGCCGGCCGGGGTGCCGGTGAGGATGACGTCCCCGGGCAGCAGGGTCATGACCCGGCTGACATACTCGATGATCTCACCGACGGTGTGCATGAACTGCGAGGTGTTGCCGTCCTGGCGCAGCTCACTGGTCCCGTCCTCGTGCGTGACGGTGGTGCGGACGTCGAGACCGTTGGGGTCGAGGTCGGTGACGATCCACGGACCGAGCGGGCAGAAGGTGTCGTAGCCCTTGCCCCGCGTCCACTGTCCGTCGGAGAGCTGCTGGTCGCGCGCGGTGACGTCGTTCGCGCAGGTGTAGCCCAGGATGACCTCGTGCGCGCGGGCGGCGGCGACGTCGCGGCACGGCTGCCCGATCACGACGGCGAGCTCGCCCTCGTGGTCGACCCGCTCGGAGCTCGGCGGGTACGCGATGGCGGCCTCGGGGCCGACGACCGAGGTGTTGGGCTTGAGGAAGATCAGCGGCTCCGCGGGGGCCTGCGAGCCCATCTCCTCGGCGTGGTCGGCATAGTTCTTGCCGACGCACACGATCTTCGACGCCAGGATGGGCGCGAGGAGACGCACGTCGGCCAACGGCCACTCCCGGCCGGTGAACTCGGGGGTACCGAACGGGTGCTCGGAGATCTCGGCACAGGTCAGCGAGGAGGGGTCGGCGATGTCCCCACGGACCTCGACGAAGGCGAACCCCTGCGGATGGGCGATACGGGCGAGACGCATACCGCGATCCTAGGGCGTACGGAGGTCACGTAGGACGCGCGCCCCACGGTCGCGGAGCTCGGCCACCTGGGCGAGGTAGAGCTCGGCGCAGGCGAGCGCGTCGACGGCCGCGTCGTGCGCGCGGTACCGGGGAAGTCCGTAGCGTCCCCGGGCACCCCACAGGCGCAGCTCGTCTGGCGACGGATCCGCCGTGAACCCCATGCCGATCCCTCCGCCGAGGATCCGTCGCTGCAACTCGAGTGTGTCGACGGCCTTCAGCGGCGGGCGTACCCCGTACACGCGCCGACACAGCACGCCGAGGAAGTCCACCTCGATCGTGCTGTAGTGCGCAAGCAGGACGCGTCCGGTCAGGGCGGTGAGCACCCGGTCGAGCACCTCCGCGACCCCGGACCCGTGCGCCACATCGTCGTCGGTGAGGCCGTGCACGGTGGCGCTCTGGCCCACCCCGCCGTCGTCCCCCGACCGGCCGTCCGACCGCAGCACCATCGAGCCTGCCCCGCGCAGCACGATCCGGTCCCCGTCGACCGGGACGAATCCCACCGACACGACCCGGTCACGTCGTGGGTCGAGTCCCGTCGTCTCCACGTCCACGGCCAACAACCGCACCTCGTCGAGCGGTGTGGCGGGGCCCGGCGGCGGTGTCCGCAGGAAGGCGCCGAGCGGGCCGTCGGGCACCCGACGCGCCGCGCGCCGCCGGCGGG
>NZ_KV823645.1:5783-12261 GCF_001815995.1 Dietzia sp. HMSC21D01
GGCGGGCGGCCGACGTCAGTCTGCCCAGTCCCGTCACATCTGCCCCACCCGGTACTGGATGGCCAACGCGGACTGCGCGGCCGCGATGATGCGGAACGCCGCCCGCAGGCGGTGGCGGTCCATCGTGCCGAGGCTCGACGGGTCGACGTGGTTGTCCAGGTCGAGTCCCTCGGCGATCTGGCGCGCGTGGTGGCGGTAGGCCAGACCCCTGAGGAATCGGATCGCGCCGGCGAGGTTCTCGGCGTCCGTCCGGGCGAGCACCCCGGCGGCCGCCGCGGCCTCGAGCCGGCCCAGCGTGGAGACCTCCGACAGCCCGGCCGACAGCGCGTGCAGCCGGGCAATCTGGACGACGGGTGCGATGCCGCCCGCCTTGATGTCCAGCGTGTTGCGGTACTCCCCCCGGCGCGCGACCACAAGGCCCCGGAAGAACCCGAGGGGCGGTTGCCAGTCGCAGGCGATCCGTGCCAGGTGGGCGAGGAACCGCCGGCTCCCCCGGGATCTGGAGAGCATCTCGCAGCGGACCCGGTCCACCAGACGCTCGGCCCCGTGGACGGCGCGGATGTCGAAGAACACCTGACTGTTCAGGACGGCCTCGGGGTCGGGCGCGCCCACCCAGTCCCGCACCCGTCGTTCCCAGTCGGACGCGGTTCGTCGCCACTGCGGGTTGCTCGCCATCACGTCGCCCGGGCACCGCGGGAAGCCCGCCCGGTCCAGGCCGTCGCAGACCTGGTCGGTGAGTGCGGCGAAGTAGTCGTGGGCGCCCGGGACCGTGTCGGCGGCGTCGTCGAGGATCAGGGCGTTGTCCTGGTCGCTGGAGGCGCCGAGTTCCCCGCGGGCCTGCGAGCCGAGTCCGACCCAGCAGTAGTCGGTGGGCGGCGGACCGAGGTCGGCCTCGGCCAGGGCGAGCAGTCTCCGGGTGGCGGCGTCGGCGGTGGCGGTGATGACCCGACCGATGTCCTGGGGTGCGGTCCCGCGCCGCACGAATTCACCGATCAGCGGCAGGAGCCGTTCCGCCAGCCGGGCGACCGTATCGGCGTCCGGGGCGCGGGAGATCCGCGCGGCGAGGTAGACGGGGTCGGCCTGTGCGAGCCGGAGCAGGTCGCTCGTGGTGACCATCCCCATCGGCGCCCCGTCCTGGCACACGGGTAGATGGTGGACCCCGCGGTCCATCTGGAGCAGCGTGGCGTCGAACGCCCGGGTGTGGGCGTCCACCGTCACCGGGTCGGGGGTCATGATGGTCGCGACCGGGGCCTCGGGGTCCCCGCTCACGGCGACGACCTTCGCGCGGAGGTCGCGGTCGGTGAAGATCCCCACCACGCGCCCGGCCTCGACCACCACCAGCGCCGACACCCGCTCCCTCGTCATGATCTGTGCGGCCTCCCGGATGGGGGTGTCGGGCCCCACGGTGACCGCGTCCCGCGTGAGCAGCTCCCCCACCGGCGTGCCGAGGGCGTCGCCGCCGGACGCGGCGACGCGGACGGAGGCCAGATCCTGGCGGATGCGGTCGCTGCGTGCGCCGAAGAAGGCGCGCAGGGCGGGATGCCCGGCGGCCAGCTCGTCGAACACCTCGCGGGGCATCTCGAGGAGAAGGGTGTCCGCCGAGGCGACCATGAGGTAGCGCGACAGGCGGGACTCGGTGAGGGTCGAGTACCCGAAGCAGTCGCCCTCGTCGCGCGCGTCCAGCAGGGTGCCGTCGGGATCGCACACCTCGACGGCGCCGGTGCGGATGATGTGCAGGTGGTCGTTCGGCGTCCCCGGCTCGATGATCACCGAGCCGCGGCGGTGGTACCGCTGGGACAGCAGGGCGGGAAGCCGGTCGAGTTGCTCCGACGGCAGCGCGTCGAAGGGTGCGCAACGGGCGAGGAAGTCGCGCACCTCGGCCAGTTCCACGTCCACGCCTCCACTGTGGACGCCGACGGCCCGCGGTGTGATCGCTTCACGCGATTCACACCCGCGGGCCGTCGGGATGGGACGGGTCCCGGCGTGCCGACGCCGGGGCGGCGGTCCGGGCTAGGCGCTGACCGCGGCGACGATGCGGTCGCCCACCTCGGAGGTGACGACGGGTGCGTCGCCGCGCGAACCGAGGTCGGCCTCGACGGCGGCCTCGACGCGCGCGGCCTCGTCCTCCTTGCCGAGGTGGCGCAGGAGCAGGGCCACGGACAGGATGGCCGCGGTCGGGTCGGCCTTGCCCTGGCCGGCGATGTCCGGGGCCGAGCCGTGGACGGGCTCGAACATCGACGGGTTGGTGCCGGAGGCGTCGATGTTGCCGGACGCCGCGGTGCCGATCCCGCCGGTGACGGCCGCGGCGAGGTCGGTGATGATGTCGCCGAAGAGGTTGTCGGTGACGATCACGTCGAACCGCGC
This sequence comes from Dietzia sp. HMSC21D01, assembly GCF_001815995.1. Taxonomy (NCBI): domain Bacteria; kingdom Bacillati; phylum Actinomycetota; class Actinomycetes; order Mycobacteriales; family Dietziaceae; genus Dietzia; species Dietzia sp. HMSC21D01. Next base: position 8,148 of record NZ_KV823645.1, read on the forward strand.
GGGGTCGGTGACCATGTAGATGGTCGCGGCGTCGATGTGGCAGTAGTCCACCTCGACCCCCGGGAACTCGGGCGCGACCTCGTCGACCGTCCGCTGCCACAGTCCGCCGGCGTTGACCAGCACGTTGGTCTTGTGGACCAGCGTGAGCCTGCCGCGGCGGGCCTGTGCGCGCGCGAAGGCGTCGCGGACGACACGCTCCACGCCGAAGCGGGTGTTGACCGACGTCTCGGACCCGATCTCCTGCGGGGTACCGACGCGGATCGCGCCACCGTTGCCGGTGTAGAGGCCCTCGGTGCCCTCGCGCACCACCACGAAGTCGATCTCGCCGGGGTCCTTCAGCGGCGTGGCCGAGCCCGGGAACAGCCGCGAGGGACGGAGGTTGACGTGGTGGTCGAGAGCGAACCGCAGCGGGAGCAGCATGCCGCGTTCGAGCACGCCGGCCGGCACGGAGCGCGGGTCGCCGATGGCGCCCAGCAGGATGGCGTCGTGCTCCTTGAGGCTGGCGATGTCGGCGTCGGTGAGGGTCTCGCCGTTGCGCAGGTAGCGGCGGGCCCCGAGGTCGTACTCGGTCGTCGAGACGTCGGGCACCAGCGCGTGGAGGACCTTGAGCGCCTCGGCGGTGACCTCGACGCCGATGCCGTCACCGGGGATGACTGCGAGCTTCATGACGGTGTGGGTTCCTTTGCTGCTCGTCAGTCGAGGTTGATCTGGGTGGCGGTGGCGCCGAGGTCGGAGACGATCCGGTCGATCGTCGGCTCGGCGACCGCACGGTCCACGCGCAGGATGAGCGACGCGCCCTCACCGGTGGCGTCCTGGCTCAGGGCGGCGGCCTGGATGTCGATGCCCTCGCCCCCGAGGATCGAGCCCACCTTGCCGAGCACACCCGGGCGGTCGGAGTAGTGGACGAAGAGGTTCTGGCCCTGGGCGCGCAGATCGAAGCCACGCTCGTTGATCCGGACGATCTTCTGCACCTGGTCCAGGCCCGAAAGGGTCCCGGTGACCTTCCCGGTGGAACCGTCGGCCGCGACGGCCGTGACGGTGACCGTGCTGCGGTAGGACTTGGACTCGCTGCGGGTCTCGACCGAGTGCGTGACGCCGCGCTGCTCGGCCATCTGGCCGACGTTGACGAACGTGGCCGGCTCGTCGGTGATGGCGGAGAACAGGCCGCGCAGGGCGGCCAGGCCGAGGACGTCGACCTGCTCGGCGGCGAGCTCGCCGGCGACCTCGACGTTGACGGTGGTGGGCACGCCCGGGCACAGGTGGCCGGCGATGAGGCCGACCTTGCGGACGAGGTCGAGCCAGGGGGCGACCTCGTCGCCGACCGGGCCGCCGGAGACGTTGACGGCGTCGGGCACGAACTCGCCGCGGAGCGCGAGCAGGACGCTGCGCGCGACGTCCGTACCGGCGCGGTCCTGGGCCTCGGCGGTGGAGGCGCCCAGGTGCGGGGTGACGACGGTGTTCTCGAGCTCGAACAGCGGCGAGTCGGTGCAGGGCTCGGTGTCGAACACGTCGAGCGCGGCGGCGCGGACCTTGCCGGACTTCAGCGCGTCGACGAGGGCGTCCTCGACGATGAGGCCGCCGCGGGCGGCGTTGACGATCACGACGCCGTCCTTGGCACGGGCGAGACGCGCGGCGTCGAACAGGCCGGCGGTCTCCTTGGTCTTGGGCAGGTGCATCGTGATGATGTCGGCCCGGGAGACCAACTCGTCGATGTCCACGAGCTCGATGCCCAGCTGCGCCGCGCGGGCGGCCGGCAGGTAGGGGTCGTAGGCGATGATGTGGGTCTCGAACGCCGCCAGGCGCTGGGCCACGAGCTGCCCGATGCGCCCCAGGCCCACGACACCGACGGTCTTGCCGAGCAGCTCGACGCCGTTGAAGGAGCTGCGCTTCCAGGTGTGCTCGCGCAGCGTCCGGTCGGCGGCCGGGATCTGGCGGCAGGCGGCCATGAGCAGCGCGACGGCGTGCTCGGCGGCCGAGTGGATGTTGGAGGTGGGCGCGTTGACCACCATGACGCCGCGCTCGGTGGCGGCGGGGATCTCGACGTTGTCCAGGCCCACGCCGGCGCGGCCGATGATCTTGAGGTTGGGCGCGGCGGCGAGCACCTCGGCGTCGACGGTCGTCGCGGAGCGCACGAGCAGGGCGTCGGCGTCGGCTACGGCCTCGAGAAGCTTCGGACGATCCGGGCCGTCCACCCAGCGGACCTCCACGGCGTCGCCGAGCGCGTCGACGGTCGACTGGGCGAGCTTGTCGGCGATGAGGACGACGGGACGTCCGGATGCTGTCACAGTGGGATCTCCTCGGTGTCAAAACGGGCAGGGCCAGTCTAGGCCACCTGTCGCCGCCGTCGATCAGTGGCCGGTGCGGCCCGGGCCGCCTACCGTGGCGGGGAGTCCGGCCCGACGGTCGCGCCCCATCCGGCCGCCGTCGTGGCACGGGCACGCCGACGAACACACCGACGAGCGACGAGCACGCCGCCGAGCGACGAACGGAAGCCCCGATGCCCCGCAGCCCCCGGTCGACACCGTCCCCGGTCCGTTTCCCTGACCCGTGGTTGCCGGTGGTGGCGCCGGCGCGGGGCGCGACGGCGGTGGCGACGTATCTGCGGGCGCACCTGTACGGCGCGGCCGTGGGCCGCAGCATCCTCGACCGCTGTATCAGCGCCGTGGAGCCGGCCGACCGCGTGCGCTTGGTGCCGCTGCGCGCGGAGTTCGACCGGGAGATCGACACCGCCGCGGCCCTGCTGCGTCGCCTGTCGGTGGTGGGCGCGCCGGGTCGCGGTCTGCTCCGGACGTCGTCCGCGGTGACGCTCGCCGCGTTGCCCGTGGGACCGGTGTTGCGCGATCCGTTGGCGCGGCTCGCCGTCCTGGAGACGCTCCGCACCCTGGTGGTGGCCAAGCGCTCGATGTGGGAGCTGCTCGCGGCGTCGTGGGTCGCCGACGACCCGGCGCCCGGCGGTGACGACGACGAGCTCCGCGTCCACGACACCGGCCGGCTGCTGCGGGGTCTCGCGGAACAGGCCCGGGCGCAGGAGGAGTTACTGGAACAGTTGCGCCGCGCCTACGGCCTGGCGGTCTTCGGGTGAGCGCCGCCGGGATCGTGCGCGCGGACGTCATCGTGGTGGGCTCGGGCCCGAACGGTCTGGCCGCCGCGGTGATGTGCGCGCGTGCCGGGCGGAAGGTCGTGGTCCTCGAGGCGCAGGACACCATCGGCGGCGGCTGCCGGACTCTGCCGATGTCCGACGTCGCCGGCGACATCCCGGACGATCTCGCCGACGGCCTGTTCGTGGACCCCTGTTCGGCCGTGCACCCGATGGCGGGGGCCTCGCCGTTCTTCCGCGACTTCGACCTGGCGGCCCACGGCGTCGAGCTGGCCGTGCCCGCGGTGCAGCTCGGGCACGCCCTGCCGGGCCGGGACGCGATCGTCGTGCCGTCCGACCCCTCCCCCGCGACCCTCGCCGAGGGGTTGGGTTCGCGCGAGGAGGCCGACCGGTGGTGGAGCGTGATGGGCCCGCTGGGCCGCCGCGCCGAGGACGTGGTCGCGGCCGCCCTGTCCGATCAGCGCTCGATCCCGCCCGTGGCGGCGACGGCGGCGCTCGCCGGCGCCTTCCTGCGGGCGCATCCCCGCGGCGGGGTCGCCGATCCTCTCGGCCCGGACGGCCGGACGCTGCTGTCCGGTATCTCGTCCCACGCCATCACCCCGCTGACGTCCCCGGCCGCGACGGGCGTCGGGCTCGTCCTGGGCGCGCTGCTGCACTCCCCGCGCGGATGGGGTCTGCCCGTCGGCGGCAGCGGCGCGATCACGGCTGCCCTGGCCGATGCCGTGCGGGACGCGGGGGGCGAGATCCACACGGGCGTCACCGTCGACTCGCTCGCGCGACTCGACGCCCGCGACGTGGTGTTCAACACCTCGTCGCGGATCCTCGGCCGGATCCTGCTGGCGTCATCGCCGTCACCCGCCGTTGCGCGCCGCGCACGGAAGCTCATGGAGGCGCCGATGGGCGGCGCGGCCGCGAAGGTCGACCTCGTCCTGTCGGGCCCTGTGCCGTGGCGGGACGAGCGCCTCGCCCGGGCGGGCACCGTTCATCTGGGCGGGGACTCGCAGGCGCTGGCCGTCG
>NZ_KV823646.1:0-2246 GCF_001815995.1 Dietzia sp. HMSC21D01
CCGCCGCGGCCGTCGTGCCCGCCACCACCGCCGCGGCCGCCGCATCCCCCACGGCCACCGCGCCTGTTCCCCCGTCCTGCCCTGCCATCGACCCCGCTCCCCTCCGGCCCGGCACTCCGCGCCGCTCGTCAGGTCACGCTAGGGGTCGGCACCGACACGAAGCCCTCGCCGCCAGGTGCCTGTGGACGGGGTCGACGACCATCCACAGGGGCATCACTCACTCGAGATCGGGCTGCGCGGCGTACCGGCCGCCGATGAACATCCGGGCCATCACCGCCCCGATCGCCACGAGGAAGACCACCAGCGCGACCGGGAGGATCCATGTCGGCATCGCGTCGCCCCCCGACCTTGCGGCGAGCACGATGCCCACCTGCCCGGCCACCAGCAGGAGCAGCGTGACCGTCGTGATCAGCCACAGGTCCTCGCGCATCAACCGCTCGAACCGCCGCAGCCTCGGACCGGTGGCCGTCCACCACTCCTTGTTGGGCGCGTTGATCTGGCCCGGGGCCCACAACGCCAGCCGGGACAGCAGCGGCATCGGCAGCACCACGAGCAGCGGGATCAGCGCGGAGAACGCGAGCGCCCCGGTCCGACTGGACCAGCCGTCGGCCCGCCCGTCGGCGCCGAAGTGCGTCGGCACCCGCTCGGGCAGGACGGCCACCTGCCAGGCCAGCACGCCCAGCCACAGCAGGACCACACCCCCGGCCAGCACGAGAATCCACGGAGCCGTCGGCTCGGGCGGCAGATCGCGTGCGTCGTCAGCGGCGGACCTCGTCGTCGTCATCGAGCGGAGCCCTCCCACCTACTCGCGGTGACCGGCGGCACCTACCTCACCACCGTCACGCGCGACGCGGCCTCGCGCGCCCGCTGGCGGGCGCCGTCCACGTCCTCCGCGGTCGCCACCGCCACACCCATCCGGCGGAACTCACTGGCCGACGGCTTGCCGAACAACCGCACGTCGACCTCCGGCACGGCCAGCGCCCGCGCCACGCCCTCGAAACCGACCGCGTCCACACTCCCCTCGCCGATCCCCGGGCCGCCGTAGATGACCGCCGACGCGCCCGGGCTGGCCATCGTCGTGACCACCGGCAGGCCGAGCACGGCGCGCGCGTGCATCTCGAACTCGCTGAGGACCTGACTGCGCAGCGTCACCAGGCCGGTGTCATGGGGGCGGGGGCTCACCTCGGAGAAGTAGACGTCGACGCCGTTGACGAACAACTCCACGCCGAACACCCCGACGCCGCCGAGCGCGCCGGTGATCCGCGCGGCCACCGACCGTGCGGAATCGTACGCGTCCTGGGTCATGGCCTGCGGCTGCCACGACTCCACGTAGTCGCCGCGCTCCTGGCGGTGGCCGATCGGCTCGCAGAAGTCGGTGCGGATCCGGCCCGTCTCCGGGTCCACACTGCGGACGGTGAGCAGGGTGATCTCGTACTCGAAGTCCACGAACGACTCCACGATCACGCGCGCCCCCGCGACGCGGGCACCCGACTGCGCGTACTGCCACGCACCCTCGATGTCCTCGGGACCGTGCAGGGTGGACTGGCCTTTACCCGACGACGACATGGTGGGCTTGACCAGGCACGGGAACCCGATGGCCTCGCACGCGTCCCGAAGCTCTTCGAGGGAGGAGGCGAACGCGTAGCGGCTCGTGGGCAGGCCCAGCTCCTCGGCCGCGAGGCGGCGGATGCCCTCCCGGTCCATGGTCAGCCGCACCGCGCGCGCGGTGGGCACGACCCGGGCCAGCCCGTCCTGCTCGATCTGCGCGAGCGCGGCGGTGGCGATGGCCTCGATCTCCGGCAGAATCACCTCGGGCCGCTCGAGTTCCACGACACGGCGCACCTCGTCGGCGTCGGTCATGTCGATGGTGTGGGCCCGGTGAGCGACCTGATGGGCGGGTGCGCCGTCGTAGCGGTCGACCGCGACGACCTCCACACCCAGCCGCTGCAGCGCGATCGTCACCTCCTTGCCCAACTCCCCCGAGCCGAGCAGCATCACGCGGGTCGCGGTCGGCGTGCCCGGCGTGCCGAAGCGGTCCACGGCGGGCGGGGCGAGGGGATCGTGAGCGGCGGTCATGGCACACAGGCTAGTAGGCCTGCGGTGCCGATCCTGTCCCGGCCGAACGAACGCACGGGCCCCGGCACCGTGTGGCGCCGGAGACCGGGCTGGTACGCGGTGAGCTGAGCCGAGATCACTCCACCGGCTCGAGCGGCGGGAGCTCGCCGGTGTCATCCCCGCCGCTGCCA
>NZ_KV823646.1:2266-4858 GCF_001815995.1 Dietzia sp. HMSC21D01
CCTTCACCGGCGCCCGAGCTCGCCGCCGCGCCGCCGGCGTCGGCCTCCTCCCCATCTGCGGGCTCGTCCTCCGAGCTGGCCGCGGCGAGCGAGCCGAGGAGGTTCGCGCCCGTCGCGACGCTGCCGCCGGAGATGGATCCGGCGGAGACGGGCTCGACGGAGCCGCCGGGGATACGACCGTTGATCTGGTCCGCGACGACCTGCGGGTCGATACCGAAGTTGGTCTCCAGCCCTCCCGGCGTGCCGTCCTCGTTCACCGGGACACAGAGGACGATGCCGACCGCCGGGGTCTCCGGCGACAACGCGGTCCAGCTGACATCCGCCCCGGCCGCGACCAGGACAGAGCGGCCCGGCTGACCGAACACGAACAGGAGAACGTTCTCGACGACGTTGTTCTCGACTGCGGGATCGTCGAGTTCCACTGCCGGGGCCCCCTCGTCGTCGGCGAGGAGATGGGTCAGCCCACCGCCGGCCTCGATCGCGGTGATGAGCGCGATGCCAGCCGCGAGGTCACCCTCGGGATAGTCGGTCTCGAGGTCATTGTCGGCGATCGTCGAGTACGGGGCCGTCGCCCCCAGGCAGCGCTGGTCGGCATCCGACTCGTTGGTATAGGTGACAGTCGGGCCACCCTCCTCATTCGGCGCGACCGTGACCGGTCCACTGAGGGCCTCGCCCGCGGTCTCGAGATCACCGGCGATCTCTCCGAGATCTATCGAGCTACTGCCCAGCGAGCCCGTCGGCTCCTCGTCGTCCTGGGCGGAGGCGATGCCGGCTCCGGCGAAAGTGGCTCCGGCGGCGAGCGCGACAGCCGAAGCTCCGGCCAGAACTCAATTTCGAACGAACATGAATGCTCCTTGCAGAGAGGGAAAGTCACCGCCTCTAGGGCTGCGGTCACACTGACCGGCGTTCTGGGAAACACCTGAGCGGAGTGTTACATGGGTCACAGCCGAGTTTCACGTTAGCGCCGCAAACTTGAGTGATCGTAAAGTAAAGCTAATGCCCATTTGCACCAGTAACCGCATGGGCCTCACCGCCAACACCCACCTGTCCCCTCCCAGCCCGACACGAAGCGATAACGTGTGTGCAACGCCACACGAAAGGGCACTTCTGTGACAACTGCCTCCTCCGGTCCTCTCGCGGGCATCCGCGTCGTCGAACTCAACGGCATCGGCCCCGGCCCGCACGCCTGCATGATGCTCGCCGATCTCGGGGCCGACGTTGTGACCGTCATGCGACCCGGCGAGCTCCAGACCCAAGTCGGCGGCTGGGCGCACATCACTCGTCGCGGCCGGACCGTGGTGGAGGCCGACCTCAAGAGCGATGAGGGCCTGTCGCAGGTGCGCGGACTCATCGCCAAGGCCGACGTGCTGGTCGAGGGGTTCCGTCCCGGGGTCACCGAGCGGATGGGCCTGGGTCCGGACGAGTGCCTCGAGATCAACCCGAAGCTGGTCTACGCGCGGATGACCGGCTGGGGCCAGCACGGCCCGCTCGCACACACCGCAGGGCACGACCTCAACTACATCTCCCTCACCGGGCACCTCAACGCGACCGCCCGCAAGGGCGAGCGCCCGGTGCCGCCGCTCAACCTGGTCGGCGACTTCGGCGGCGGTTCGATGTTCCTCATCCAGGGCATCCTGGCCGCGATCATCGAGCGCTCCACCTCGGGCGAGGGTCAGGTCATCGACGCCGCCATGACCGACGGCGCCTCGGTGCTCGGCCAGTTCCAGTGGGCGATGCGTGCCCGCGGTCAGTGGTCGGACGTCGCCGGGACCAACATGCTCGACACGGGCTACCCCTTTTATGACGTCTACACCTGTTCCGACGGCAAATACATGGCCGTGGGCTGCCTCGAGCCGCAGTTCTACGCCGAGTTCGCCCGGCTGCTCGGCGTCGACGGCGAGGGCATGCCCGGCCAGTTCGACATGGATCGCTGGGACGAGCTACGCGAGCTGATCGCGGGGAAGTTCGCCGAGAAGACCCGCGACGAGTGGGCCGAGGTGTTCTACGGCACCGACGCGTGCACGACGCCGGTCCTCACCTACACCGAGGCGCTGGACCATCCGCACAACACCGCCCGCGAGACGTTCGTCGAGGTCGCCGGCGACGTGGGCCCGGCACCCGCGCCGCGTTTCTCCCGCACCCCGGCGGCCCCGGTCCCGGCGGCGCCGCCGCGTGAGGTCACCGCGGTCGACCAGGTGTGGGCCTGACCCGTGGGTGATCCGGTCACCGGTCCCGAGGCCGCGGGTGCAGACGCCCGCGGTCCCGGTGGGGCCCGCGTCGCGGGCGTGGTGCTCTCCGTGGACCCCGCCTCCGGCGAGCCTCCCTTCCGTCAGCTCATGTCCCAGATCGTGGAGGCGACCCGACGCGGAGTTCTCACGCCCGGTACGAGGTTGCCCGCGGTACGCACTCTCGCGGAGAACGTGGGGATCTCCACGGCCACCGCGGCCAAGGTCTACCGCGAGCTCGAGGACGGCGGTGTCCTCGAGGGACGCGGCCGCTCGGGGACCTTCATCGCCGAGACCGATGCGGCGGCCGCCGCCCTCGCCCGCGCGGCGGAGTTGTTCGCCGACCGCGCCGCGGCCGCCGGTGCCG
>NZ_KV823647.1:0-527 GCF_001815995.1 Dietzia sp. HMSC21D01
GCCGCCGCCCTCGGCGGGGACTCCGACGCCGGGGACGTGGCCGGGGAGATCGCCGGCGGGGCGCTGGCTTCCGTCGCCGCGCCCGGGGTCTCCCCGTTCGCCCCCGACGCCCACGTCGCCGGGTACCTGTGGGTCGTCGACGACGACGAGGTGTTCACCGCCTCCGCCGGCGAGACCCGTCGGTCGGTCGACCGGGCCCGCACGGTGGCCACCCCCACCATGGGTGCCCGCGCGGCCGCGGTGAGCACGACCGACCTCGTCAACCACGGCGCCCTCGGCACCGCGGCCCAGCTCCAGGGCCTCGGGCAGGCCATGCTCACGATGAGCGTCGACTACGCCACGCAACGCAAGCAGTACGGCAAACTCATCGGCGAGTACCAGGCGCTCAAGCACCAGCTCGCCGAGGTGGCGATCGCGCTGGAGATGGCCCGCCCGCTGCTGTGGGCCGGCGCGCTGGCGATCGCCGAGAACCCCGGCGACCCCGACGCCGCGGTCCGCGACGTCTCCGCCGCCCGCGTGGCCGTGGC
>NZ_KV823648.1:0-1858 GCF_001815995.1 Dietzia sp. HMSC21D01
GAGCGTGTCGACGAGCCGCACGTAGAGCTCGTCGGACAGGGGCGCGCCGCCGCCCTCGGCGGTGGTGCGGAACGTCGCGAGGATCGGGGTGTCCGGCAGCGCGGCGGCCAGGGCGCCGAGGGCGGCCACCACCGGGACGGGATCGAACCCGCTCCCGGCGGCGTCGCGACCTCCCGCGGCGTCCGCCCCGACGGTGGCGGTGAACGGCTCGTAGAGGTCCACCCGCCACTCGATCAGGTCGAACGGCCGGGCGGCGCCCGCGGGGTCTTGGTCGTCCTCCGCCTCGTACGCCCGGATGTCCGCCACGCCGTCCTCGCCGGCTCCGGCGTCAACGCCGACTCCGGCTCCGACTCCGACGGCCCCGGCGCGGGCGCGCGCGAGTGCCTCGGCCTGTCGGCCGAGCTCGGAGCGGTCGCGCGCGGTGACCGGCACGATGATCGACGGCGAGTTCGCGTCCAGGTGCAGCGGAGTGCGGGGCATCCCTAGACCCTACGACGACCCGCGGGTAGCCTCGGCTGTCAGTCGCACACCTCGCACGGGCAGGGCCGACGCGCGGGGATCAGCTCGAGCGCGGAGAGGCCGCCGGTCCCGGCGGTGCGGTAGTAGCGCGCGGCCAGCACCAGCGTGCGCGACGGGCGCCGCACCGGCACGAGTTCCCAGGTCGGCCCGCCGGAGCCCTCGCACAGCAGGTGCCCGGCGTCGAAGACCTCCCCGGACAGGACGGTGTCACCCCACCGGGAGAGCAGTCCGGCGGTCTCCCGGGCGCTCAGCCCGCGGACCATCAGTTCCGGGTGCCCGACGCCTGTCAACCCGATCGTGTAGCCGAACCTCTGGTCCGGTGGTAGTGGTGCGGCCGTGCACTCCCCGCAGTCACACCCCTCGCCGATGTGGATGACGTGCATCCCGTGACGGTCGATGGCCGAGGCGATCCCGAGCATGGTCGGATCGATCGTCGCGGCGAGGCCGGAGCGGGAGGTGAGCGGGATGGCGGTGCGGGACATGGCTTCTCCTGATGGTGAGTCGTCCGGACTGTGGGTCCGATATCGAACAGGTGCTCGATACGGTGCAGACGGTAGATCGCGCCTACGACACGAACGGGTGACGATGAGGCCCGTGGCCGGCACGCGCCCGGTGCACACTGGTCACGACCGCGCGGGGATCGCGCGAAGACCGGGCAGGAGGGGGCATCGATGAGAGTGGCGTTGGCACTGGGATCCGGCGGGGCACGCGGGTACACGCACATCGGGGTGATCCGCGAGCTCGAGGCACGTGGGCACGAGGTCGTCGGCGTCTCCGGCGCGTCGATGGGCGCGATCGTGGGCGCGCTCTACGCGGCCGGGAAGCTCGACGACTTCGAGGACTGGGTGTGCGGGCTGACGCAGCGTGACGTCCTGCGGCTGCTCGACGTGTCCTTCGCCGGCGGCGGGGCCATCCGGGCCAACAAGATCATGGGCGTGATCGGCGCGATGCTCGGCGACGTCCGCATCGAGGACCTGGCCATCCCGTTCACCGCCGTCGCCACCGACCTTCGGGCCCGGCGCGAGGTGTGGTTCACCCGCGGGCCAGCCGACGTCGCCGTCCGGGCGTCGTTCGCCATCCCCAGCGTGATCACCCCGGCGCTCGTGGGCGGGCGGCTCATCATCGACGGCGGCGTCACCAACCCGGTCCCGCTGGAACCGCTCGCGCCGGTGAGCAGCGACCTGTTGCTGGCCGTGTCACTGACGGGCCGCCGGACCGGGATCCGGGGGTCGACGTTCGAGGAGAGCTCGGACCCCGATGAGGCGACGCCCGACGCGGAGCCGCGGATCGCCCGCAGGGGCCCCGGCGGCGGGGCGAGGCCGGCGGGACGGCTGGCCGG
>NZ_KV823649.1:0-2060 GCF_001815995.1 Dietzia sp. HMSC21D01
GAGGCCCGAGCCGAAGCCGACCCCGGAGTGCGCGGCCACGGCGAGCAGGTCCGCGAGGTGGTCGGCGGCGGGACCGGGCCCGGCCAGGCCGGACGCCACGTCGACGACCGCGGAGGTGTCCGCGGCGAGCACCGCGGTCACCTCCTCCAACGGCGGGAGGTCGTGCTCGGCGGCGGGCGGGACCGCGACCGGGGCGGGGACCGACCAGCGGGCGAGCGTCTCCGCGATGGTGGACTCGTCGACCACCAGGTCCTCCAGGAGATCGGGCCGCGAGGGACCCCGGCTCAGCAGTTCGAGCGACACCGTCATGCACTCAGGTGTACACCCCGCCCGTTGCTACGCTGACCACCGATGGGTACCGACGACGCCCCCGTGCCCGAATACGCGGCCGACTACTCCCCCGCCCCCGATGACGCGCCGGACGCCTCCCACCTCACCCCGGAGGAGAAACGCGGCCCGCGGACCGTGCATGTCGCGCTCGGACTGCTGGCGTTCCTGCTGATCGTCGCGGTGGCCACCAATCCCGCCTCGGTGCTGCCGAGGGACTCGACGCTGCACGGGGAGCACCACCTCGACGTGGACTCGGGGCTGGAGCTGTCCGTGCCCGTGGGGTGGCGCGTGGTGAGCGATGCGGAGCTCGGATCGCTGCAGATCGTGCCCGTCGGGACGGGCCACGCGCTGGAGACCCGCATCCTCGCGGGCGCCCTCGAACCCGGGATCGCCGCCGCCGCGATCGCCGACGACCAAGGGGCGGCGACCGCGCTCGCCGAGACCATCCAGCTCTACATCCTGGGCGTGTCCGGCATCCGCGACGAGCGGCGGGTCACACGCGTGGACAACGAGGCCGGCACGGGCGCCGCCGTCTCCTACGTGGTGGTGCCCGACGAGTTCGCCGACCTCGACTCCGGCGGGCTCGTCTACACCGCCGTGTTCGGCTCGGAGGGGCGGCGGTGGTGGGTGGCGTACGTGACGACCGCGCAACAGTCCGCCCCCGGCGTCAAGTGGATGGACGGGATCGTCGACAGCGTCCGGCTCGCCGAGTGAGCGGGTCCTCGCACTCCGCGTCCGACGCCGGACGGGTCCGTCGCGCACTCTCCCCCCGCGCCGCGGTCGCCCGGTACGCCTCCCGGTTCGACCCGGTCACCGACCCGCGCGTCCGCCGGCTGCTGGTGGCCGAGCTCGTCATCGTCCTGGCCGTCACCTTCGGCCTGTCCGGCGCCTACGCCGTCCTCGACCTGGTCTCCGCACTGCTCGCGCCGGCCGACCTCGCCGACCAGACCGCCGCACTCAACGTCTCCCGCTCGGAACATCCGTGGCTCGACCTGGCCTACCAGGCGCTCGGCGTGCTGCGGTTGCTCGCGTGGGCCCTGCTGCCGCTGGTGCTGCTCGCGCACTCCGGGATCCGCGCGCGGGCGCTCGGTCTCGTGCGCGACAGGCCCGGGCGGCAGGTGGCGTGGGCGCTCGCCCTGACCGCGGTGATCGGCGTGCCCGGCCTGGCGCTGTACCTGGGGGCCGTCGCCGCCGGGTTCAATCTGCAGGTCGCGGCGTCCGGATTGGGCGAGACGTGGTGGCGGCCGGTCGTGCTGGTGCTGTCCGCGGCGGGCAACGGCGCAGCCGAGGAGATCCTCGTCGTGGGCTACCTGCTCGTGCGGCTGCGGCAGCTCGGCGTGCCGCCGTGGCTGGCGCTGGCCGCCAGCGCCCTGCTGCGCGGGTCGTACCACCTCTACCAGGGTTTCGGCGGCGGGCTGGGCAATCTCGCGATGGGCGTGGTGTTCGCGCTGTGGTGGATGCGGACCCGCCGGCTGTGGCCGTTGGTGCTGGCGCACACGCTGCTGGACGTGATCGCGTTCCTCGGCTACGCGCTGCTGGCGCCGCACGTGTCGTGGTTGTGACACTGGTCCCGCCGGCGCGACGGGACCAGCCGACCTCGCCGGCGGGCAAGTAGAGTCCGATCCCATGACCGACGACCCCAGGCGCCGGCACCTCACCCCCGAGGAGGCCGCCGAGCTCCGGCGACGCGCCCGCGAGCGACGCGGCTACGCCGACCCCGGTGCGCCGCG
>NZ_KV823650.1:0-2065 GCF_001815995.1 Dietzia sp. HMSC21D01
CAGACCGTGCGCGTCGACACCGGCGCGCCGCTGCCGACCCTCGCCGACGCGGTCCTGCCGGTCGGCTGGGCCGCCCCCGACGGCCGGCAGATCGTCCCGACCCGCACCGTCCGCACCGGCGACTATGTCCGCCGCATCGGCGACGACGTCCAGCCCGGCGACGTGGCCGTCCGCGCCGGCAGCATCATCGGTCCCGCCCAGGTCGGTCTTCTCGCCTCCGTGGGCCGCGCGAAGGTCCTCGTGCACCCCAAGCCGCGGATGTCGGTCATCTCCGTGGGCGACGAACTCGTGGACGTCGACGGCCGCCCCGGCACCGGGCAGGTCTACGACGTCAACTCCTACGCCCTCACCGCCGCCGGGCGTGACGCCGGTGCCGACGTCCACCGGGTGGGCATCGCCAGCACCGAGCCGTCACGACTGCGCGAGGTGCTGGAGGGTCAGCTCGTCCGCAGTGAGCTCGTCGTGGTCTCCGGCGCCGCCGGGGGAGAGGCCACCACCCGGATCCGCCAGGTCATGGCCGAGCTCGGGCAGATCGAGGTGAACCGCGTCGCCATGCACCCCGGGTCGGTGCAGGGCTTCGGCCGGCTGGGTCGCGACGAGGTCCCCACCTTCCTGCTGCCGTCCAACCCGGTGAGCGCGCTGGTGGTGTTCGAGATCATGGTGCGGCCGCTCATCCGGATAGCGCTGGGCAAGCGTCAGCCCATGCGCCGTACCGTCCGCGCCCGCACGGTCGCCCCCATCTCGTCGGTCGAGGGGCGTCGCGGCTACCTGCGCGGGCAGCTCATGCGTGACACGGACACGGGCGAGTACCTGGTCCGCGCCCTCGGCGGCGCCCAGGGGTCCTCGACGCACCTGCTCGCGTCGCTCGCGGAGGCCAACTGCCTCGTCGTGATCGATCCCGGCGTCACCGCCGTGAGGGCGGGTGACGAGGTCGACGTGATGTTCCTCGCCCAACGGGGGTGAGCCCGGGCGTGAGCGGCGTCTGGGACGCGTTGACCGCCGACACGGCCGCCCACCCCGGGTGGCCCCTCGAGGCGGGGCCGCTGTGCGTGCCCGCCGGCGTCGTCACCTTGCGGCCGGTCCGTCGGCGGGACGCGCGCGCGTGGTCGGCGCTGCGGCTGTTCGAGAGGGATCACCTCGAACCGTGGGAGCCGACCGTCGAGGGCCGGTGGCACGAGAACAACTCCCCGCGCGCCTGGCCGCCCATCCATGCCCAGCTCCGACGCTACGCCCGCGCCGGAGCGACCCTCCCCGCCGCCATCGAGCTCGACGGCCGCTTCTGCGGGCAGATCACCGTGGGCGGCATCGTCCGCGGCGCCCTGCACTCCGGGTGGATCGGCTACTGGGTCGGCCGCCCGTTCGTCGGCGGCGGGGTGGCCACCGCGGCTCTGGCGTTGGGCGTGGACCACGCCCTGGGGCCGGGTGCTCTGCACCGCGTGGACGCGACCGTCCGACCGGAGAACACGGCCAGCCGTGTGGTGCTCGAGAGGTGCGGATTCCGCGAGGAGGGGCTGCTGCGACGCTACCTCCACGTGGACGGAGCGTGGCGCGATCATCTCCTGGTCGCCCGCACCCGCGAGGAGCACGGACGGGGCGCGGTGGCCGCGCTTGTCGAGGCCGGCCGCGCACGGCGCGTCTGAGGATGTCCTGAGCATCGTGACCTGCGGCGCGCCGCCGCTTCGCGGGGCTCGCGCGCCGTTACGGTTGGATCCTCACCACGACGTCCCGAGTCGGGGTAGACGCTCGAGGAGGCCTGATCGATGTCGAGCTCGCTGCTGATCATCCTGCTGGTGGTGGTCTGGCTGTTCGTCCTCGCGCCAATGCTCATCCGGTCGCGCAATCCCATCCGCCGCACCGGTGACGCGCTGGCGCAGACGCGCACGCTGTACTCCGGCGGTTCCCGCCGCCTGGTGCCCAGTCGTGGGCGCGCCGCGGCCGATCCCGTGCAGGCCGAATCCGAGGAGTCCGTTTTCGGACTGCCGACCGGGGCCGGCGCGACGGACGCCGAGCTGCTCGACACCGAGACGTGGGAGCACCTGCTAGAGCAGACCCTGCGCCGCGAGGC
>NZ_KV823651.1:0-7168 GCF_001815995.1 Dietzia sp. HMSC21D01
TGCCGCCCCGGTGGGGCCCTCCCGCCCGGGGCGGCGGTCGGCGGCCGTCGAGCAGGACGCGTGGGCGGTCCTGGACGAGCAGATCGGCGAGCTGTGCGACGCGCTCGCGGAGCTCCTCCGGGTGCCCGCTCCCGCGCCGGCGGTGGTGGCGGTGGACGACCCGCGCAGCTCGGACAGCCCGAGCGGGGTCCTGCTGGACGGGTCCGGCGTGGATGACGAGACCGGTATCCGCACCCTGCTGTGGCATCTGCGGCGCACGGGACTGGACTCGGTGGAGGGCCTGTTGCCGTTCGCGGAGCCGCTAACCACCGAGCGCGGCTTCGACGTGCAGGCGGCGCGGTACGAGGATGCGATGGGCGCGGGTGTCCTCGGGTTCGAGCCGGGAGGCGACGCGACCTGGGCCGGGCGGTTGTGGCCGATCGCCGAGCGGAGCGGTTTCGGCTACGCGGTGTCGTACCGGGGAGGCCCCGACGCCGGCTCGGTGTGGGCATACGGCGGTGGGCAACCCCTGCACCGACTGTGGGATTCCGTCGTGGACCTGCTGGTGGATTTGTACCAGGCGTTCACGGCGGGGGCCCCGTGCGACTCCGCGCTGGCGGCGGTCGCGGCCGGACGGGTGGTGTGGAGCAACCTCGGCTGAGGCCCCACCCACGCCTCAGCCGAGGTCGCGCGCCACGACCGTCGGCCGGGCACCCCGGCAGAAGACCAGCTCGATCCGCGAGACGGCCCTGCCGGTGGAGCCACCGAGGAGCTCGGCGTACGCGCACAACTGCAGCAGGTATTCGTCGACGGTGTCGGTGGTGACGGCGACGTCGGTCTTGTAGTCGATGATCGACAGCGATCCGTCGTCCTCCTGCACCACGAGGTCGACGACACCGTCCACCGCCACCCGCGTCCCGTCCGACGTCGTCAGGGTTCCGGCGGCGGGCAACTCGGCCCAGTGCGTCCTGCTCGCCGCTCGTCTGACGGGCTCGGAGGTCAGCGCGGTGCGCGCGACCGAGACCATCTCGGCGACCGCTTCGGGATTGCGGCTGCCCTGCAGGCCGCCGCCCAGTCCGAGGGCGACCAGCTGGTCGGCCGCCCACCGGTCCCAGTCCGCCATTGCGGAGTCCGGGTCGGCAGCCGGTCCGAGCAGGCGACTGAGATCGGTGTGCTCGGCCAGGTGGTGCACGGCGGTGCCGACGTCCGGCCCGGAGGCGACCGGTGTGTACCGCGGCCTGGGCGGCAGCTCCTCCGGCCGGGCCGGGGCCGGTGCGAACCGCTCCCGCAGCGCAGCGGCCAGCTGCTGGGGGAGGGACGGTTGGCGCTCGACGTCCTCGTCTCCTGGTGCGGCGTCCACCGCGTCGGGGTGCACGATCCGGGTCGCCGACCAGCCCGCACGCTCGGCGGATCGGGCCGCGATCTCGCGGGTGCGCTCGGTCCACCCGGCCTCGTCGGGCACGTCGACCTCAGGCGCGGCCGCCGCCTCGAGCAGGTTCTCGCCGTACTCCACCAGCGCGGGCGCGTCGGGCACCTCGACGATCGACCCGAGCAGCGACCCCCACAGCTTCTTGGGGGTCTTCTTCTGGGTCAGCACGTAGCCGTGCCCCGAGACCGCCAGCCGGCTCTCGGCGCGGGTGGTGGCCACGTAGAGCAGGCGGATCCGCTCGGCCAGCGAGTGCTCGGCCTCGCGCGCGGCGGCGCGGCGGAAGGCCGGATCGCGGACGATCGTCGAGAACGACGCCGCGGGCCGCGGCGGTTCCTCCTGCGTCCAGAGCAGGCGGGACCGGTCATCGGGCCACTTACGGCTCATGCCGGCGAGAACGACCATCGGGTACTCGAGACCTTTGGAGGCGTGAATGGTGGTGATGCGCACCGCGTCGACGCCGATCTCGGGGATCGCGGCCTCGGGCACGCGGGCGTCCTCGGCGGTCAGCGCCATCGCCCAGTCGGCGTACTCCCGCAGGTCGGCGCGGGCGGGATCGGCCGCAGATTCCTCCCACTGCCACGCGTGCTCGATCACGAACCGGATCCGCCGCCACAGGTCACGCCGCCTGGGGGACTCGGCGACGGACTCGAAGACCATCCGGTCGTGCACGAGCCTCTCGAGGAGTTCGCCCGGCCGCCTGGTGGAGCGGCCGAGGGCCGAGAGGTATCGCATGCCGTCAGCGACCGGCGACGACACGAGGTCGTCAGGGGCGGGGGCGGTGAGTGCCCAGCCGCCGCCACCGGCTCGCCAGCGCACCAGGTCGTCGTCACCGCAGCCGAACAGGGGTGAGCGCAGCGCGCCCACCAGTGACGCCTCGTCGGCGGAGTTCGCCACCGCGCGGACGGCCAGCAGGAGATCGCGGATCTCCGGCGTCCCGTAGACAATCGAGGACGCCTCGGTCCGGAAGTCGATCCCGGCGTGATCGAGGCAGGTCTCGAGCATGGGCAGCGATCCGCGCGACGGCAGGAGGATCGCGATGTCACCGAGACGAAGGGGGGTCTGCTCGCCGTTCTTCGACTCGTGGGTCCAGCCTTCGCGGATGGCGGTGACGATCACGCGGGCCACGTCCGCGGCCTCGATCCAGTGACGGGTGTGGTCGTCACTCGCCTTCGGCGGGCAGTGCGGGGGGACGTCCTCGGTGCGGAAGACGAACGGACGCGGCCCGTGCGCCGGGTCGTGCGCGGGGCGACCGGGCGCGGGCTCCAGAGCGCGGTACTCGGGTTGGACGCCGTCGGTCGCGGTGAGGACCTCGGAGAACACGTCGTTGACCCAGTCGAGCACGGCGCGCGAGCAGCGGAAGTTGGTGCTCAGCCGCTCCACCTCGACCCCGCTCGTGGCACCGCCGTCCCCTTCCCGGGCGCGCAGGTACGTCGCGATGTCCGCACGCCGGAAACGGTAGATGGACTGCTTGGGATCGCCGACGGTGAACAGGCGCCCGGGCTCGGTCCCCGACCCTCCCGGCCCGGAGGTGAGCAGTTCGGCCAGGTCCAGCTGGATGGGGTCGGTGTCCTGGAACTCGTCGATGAGGATCCGCTGGTAGCGCTCCCGCACCCGCTCGCGGATGGCCTCGTTCCGGAGCAGGTCGCGGGCCAGGACCAGCTGATCGTGGAACTGGAGCGTACCGTGGCGGCGCCGCTCGTCGGCATGCCGGCGGACGACCGGGATCAGCGCGTCCAGGACGAGGGCGATCCGCGGACGCCAGTGCGCGGCGAGGACCTCACCGCACAGTTCGGGCAGCTGCTTGATCTCCTCCTTGATGGAGTCGAGCACGTCCTTCCCGCCCCAGCTGGCGCCCTTGCCGCCGCGCCCGACTCCCACCGGCTTCGCGAGGAGCTCGACCCAGGTGGGGGACGCGGCCGGATCGGTGGTCGCGGCCTCGAGACTCTCCAGCCACGCCTGGTGCTTGCCGAGGGTCTCGTAGAACAGGTCCGTCTCGTCCCGGCACGAGTCGCGCCACCCCACGACCGAGCCGATCGCGGCGACGACCTCCGACAGGTCCGGCGACCCGGGAAGTTCGGCCGGCCCGGCGTAGAGGGGCTCGCCGGGCAGGCGGTCCCAGTCGCGGTGCAGGGCCACGACGACCTCGCGGAAGGCCAGGGGGCCGACGCCGGCGTCGAGCATGTCGTCGACGGCCCGCGCCAGGTTGCCGCTCCGCTCCGCCGTCGGGCCGCTGCCGAACAGGACGGTGGCGCACTCCTGCCACAGCGCCTCGACGGCCGCGGCCTCGGCGGTGTCCTGTTGGGCGGTCACCTTGGGCGGGATCCCGGCCTCGAGCGGGTTCTCGGAGAGCAGGCGCAGCGCGAAGGAGTGCAGGGTCCCGATCGCGGCCGTGTCGAGCCCGGCCAGGGCCTTGTCCGCGCGGGTATCACCCTCCGCGCGCCGCTCCACCAGGTGCACGCGGAGCCGGTCGCGCAGCTCGGCGGCCGCCTTCTCGGTGAACGTGATGGCGGCGATCCGGTCGATCGGCACCGCGTCGTCCAGCAGGAGGGTGCTGAGGCGGCGGACGAGGGCGTACGTCTTGCCGGTCCCGGCTCCCGCCTCGACGAACAGGGTGGCGGCGGTGTCGGTCTCGACGCGGTCGCGGGCGGCCTGGTCGGGGAGCTGGCTCATGAGGTCGTCTCCGATTCGGATTCGGTGGTCACCGCGGCGATCAGGCCCGCGAACGCGGGGTGGAACGAGATCGGCTCCTGGCCCGACAGCTTCTCCCATGCGCGGTCCAGCTCGTCGCCGCCGAGCAGGTTCGCCAGATCGCGCGAGGAGCCCCGGCCACCCTTGAGCGGGAACCACCCGCGCTGGAGGGCGTCGATCAGGTGGCCGACGTCCTCGCGGACGCGGTCCATGACGTCCTCGGTGATGTCGAGCGAGATCTGCTCGAACTCCCCGCGCTCGGTGCAGTACCAGTACCGGGCCCCGCTCACCGGTGCCCGCCCGGCGGACTGGGCGGCCGCGGCGTAGAGGGGCAGCTGGAAGCGGGTGCCGCGGAGGGTGGGATCGTCCGCGGTCGGGCGGGCCTCCGCCTCGGGAGGTTTGCCGGTCTTGTAGTCGGTGACGCGCTGCGTGCCCGCGCGCACGTCGAGTCGGTCGATCGACCCGGCCAGGAGCACCGTCGCCGCGCCCGTGGACGTGGACACCTCGAACGGGATCTCGACAACCGAGCCGTCGCCGTCCGACCGCCCGAACCCCAGTTCCGTCGCGGCCGGCCGCCAGCCGGCGTCGAAGTCGGCGCTGTCCTCGGCGAACCACCGGTCGAGCTCGGCGACGAGCATCATCTCGCGTCGACGCCACAGGGAGGCGACCAGGCCGGGAGAGGCGGCGATCGCGGCCTCGCACTCGAGCCGGAGCGCCGCCATGAGCAGATCCCGGTCCGGCCCGGAGCCGCTCTCGATCCGGGCGGAGACGTACCGCTGGAGGATCGCGTGGACCAGGTCACCGTAGTCGCGCAGGTCCATCTCGATGTCCGCCGCCGGATCGTCGAGCGTGCGGACCCGCAGGACGGTGGAGAGGAAGAACAGGTAGGGGCTCTGGGCCCAGTCCTCGAGCCGGGTCGGGGAGAGGGGCTGCTCGAGGACGGTGAGCAGGTCGGCGGCCGACGACACGTCGCCCGTGAACCGGGTGAACCGGCCCTGTCGGCGGTCGCGGCGCATCTCGTGGGCGGACACGAGCAGCGCGGGGGCGTCGGGACGCGTGCGCCACCCGCCGGCGGCGAGGTCACGGAGCCGCAGTTCCGTCCGGGTGGCCGGATCGGTCCCCAGGGCCGCGGGCGGGGCCAGGACCCCGTCGACGAACGAGGACACGCCGATCACCGCAGCGCATCCGGCCACGTCCTCCTGCCAGCGAGTGGCGTGGACGGGTGAGCCGACGAGCCGGGAGAGCGTGGGGAGCAGCCAGCGGGACGGGATCCGGTCACCACCGCCACGCATCGAACCGCGGGGGAACGAGCACAGCCGGCGCTCGGAGCCGGCGGCCAGCGCGAGCTGGAGGACGCGGTAACGCTCGTCGAGCACCTCGGCCGACGGGGGCTCGACGGACCCCTCGGGCAGCAGCGGGTCGGGCGCGTGGAGGACGGGCAGCAGACCCTCTGCCATCCCCACCACGCAGACCGTGTCGAGGTCGCGGCCCACGGCGTCGTCGATCGGCCCGAGGGCCACGCCCGCGCCCTCCTCGCCGACCCGGTCGCCCACCGGATCGAGACGGGCGGTGACGGCGCCCGCCACGCGGTCCCGGGTGATGGCGGGTGCGATGGCGTCGAGGTCGGCCAGGGCGCCGACCACCGCGAGGACCGCCGCGCGGTCCGGACCCTGCCGGAAGGCCGCCGTGACCAGGCCGCGCACCGCGTCGGCGGCCTCCGTCCAGGTGCGGGCGGCGTCGACCGCGGCCAAACCGGACCGGATGAGGCGGATCAACCGCAGCAGGGCGGACGCGGCCGCGCGGTCCGACTCACCCAGCACCTCCGACTCGCCCGATGCCTCCGGCTCGGTGCGCAGGTGCTCGTCCAACCGGTCCCAGTCGCCGCCGCCGATCACCGGGAACCGGGTGCGGGTGAGGGTCTCGACGCGCCGGGACGACACGGCGACCCCCGAGTCGTCGAGGGGGGTGACCGAGCCCTCGGCGATGATCGACAGCAACTCCGCCCGCGGCATCACCGACGTGTCCAGGCGCAGCAGGCGCACCAGTGACCGGCCGGCGGGGGAGCGACCCAACGTCGAGTCGGAGGGCCCGTACACGGCGATCCCCGCCTCGGCGAACGCCCGGTGGAGCAGACGCAGGTAGGGGTCCGGGGACGGGTAGTAGACCCCGATCCGGTGGCCGGGGACCCCCTCGGCCAGGCGGGAGCGGACGAAGCGGACCACCGCCCGCACCTCGTCGTCCGAGTCCGACGCGTGCAGGACGTGGGTCCCGGTGACCGCGTCCGCGGACGCGGGCTCCGCCGCGGAGGCGAGATGGTCCGAGCCGGTGCCGGCGACGGGCGTCACGCCGCGTTCGGAGAGCGCGACCCGCAACCTCCGCTCGGCGTGCGTGCCCCGCAGCGGCGCGGCGAGCACGACCCGGCCCAGGTCGTCCAGCCGCTCCAGCGCGGTGGTGACCGCCTCGTGCTGCGTGTAGTAGGCGCCGCCCGTCATCTCGTGCGCCTCGCCGGCGAGGCGGAGCACCTCGGAGTGCAGCGGCGTCTCGGCGGCGACCGACCCGGGCTCGACGGTCCCCAGGCGCAGGCACGCACGGGCCACCGCCTGACCGGTGACGGGCTCGGCGGCCACGGCGGCCAGGCGGCCCGGATCCGCGTCGAGCGCCTTGTCCACGGCGGCGGCCAGGAGCGGGAACGGCACCGCGGCCCGCGGGGCGAGCACCGGTGCGGACAGCTCGTCGACGATCTGGGCGGCGGTCCGGACCGCCACGTTGACGGCGCCGCCGGACAGGGCCAGCGCGCGGACCAGGTCCCGGGCGGCCCCGAACGACGGCACGATCACGGTGATCCGGCCGAGCGGATCGGCCGCCCGGAGGCGGCGGACCTCGGCGACGAGGGCGGGGGGATGAGCCTGGGATCCGGTCACACCGCCATGGTGCACCACGGGTCCGACACGGCCGATCACCCGAGTCCGACCGCCCGGGCCGCGGCCCGGCCCCACCGCGCCGCGTCGACGGGGGCCGACGGGTGGTCCTGGCGGTGCGCGATCACCGCCTCGACCACGCGGAACGGCAGGG
>NZ_KV823651.1:7188-8600 GCF_001815995.1 Dietzia sp. HMSC21D01
ACCACGCGGAACGGCAGGTCGAGCGCCGGATCGTCGGCGTCGAGGTCGGGGCGGCACAGGGCGACGAGCTCGCGGTAGATCTCCCGGAGCTCCGAGCGCGCGTCCCGGAACTCCGCGAACTCGTCCCCTGCGACCTCGGGCAGCACGTAGAGCATCCCGACGTTCCACCGCGAGGCGAGGAGGCCCTCGACGTCGAGCGTCGCCAGCGTCAGCAGGGTCTCGCGCGGGTCCCCGCCCCCGGCGCGGAGCCGGCGGGCGTGCTCGAGCGCCGGGGCCACCGTCGCGTCGAGCAGCGCGCGGAGGATCGCGGCCTTGGTGGGGAAGTGCGTGTAGAGGGACGCCTGACGGAGTCCGACGGCGTCCGCGATGGCCCGGGTGGAGGTGGCCGTGTACCCGCGGGTGGTGAACAGCTCCGCCGCGGCGTCGAGGATCTCGTCGGCCGGCGTGGCCCCGGGGCGCCGCCGGTCCACGAGGCGGGGTCGGCCGGGCGAGTACATCAGGGCGTCCTCCGGGTCGGGGTCCGGTCCATCGTGACACTGCCGTCGATCGTCACACGGAGGAACTCGAACCGGTGCGCCGTGGGATCGACCGAGCGGCGGGGTGGGGTGGGCATGGAGGACACGGCGGCCTGCACCCACATCTCGCGCGAGGTCCGGCCGAAGTCCAGGTCGAGGCCGTGGCAGCGCGCGGCGAGCGTCGCGGCCACGGCGGCCGCGCGGCCGTTGCCCTCGCGGAACGGGTGCACGTGGTTGAACCGCGCGTACCAGTCCGCCAGCGCCAGGGCGGCGACCGTCCGGCGGGACGCGGCCGCCGGCGCGGAGGCCAGCGCGTCGGCGACGATCCGCGCGGGCCGCTCCAGGGGCGCGACGAGGTCCGGGACGCGGGACGCGGGCGCGAACACCGATCCCTGCCTGCCGAGGTCGACGATGCGCGGCCGCCCGGCCCAGGCGTACACGTCCCCGAACAGCGCGGCGTGGACGTCGGACACCGTCCCCGGCGCGGGCCCCGGGGCGCGGAGGAGGCGGGCCCCGGCGGCGACGACGAGCAGGGCCTCCGCCCGCGCGAGAGCCCCGGCCGAGGTGATCCCGAGGGAGTTCTGCAGCACCCGCGTCCCCCGGTAGAGGTACGGGGCGCGACGGGCCAGGACCCGCGGCCCGGGTCGCCGGCGGGCCTCCGCGGGTATCGCCTCCAGGACGCGGAGGCGGATCAGCCGACCGGAGACGCCCCGGTCGACGAGTCCGAGCACCTCGTCGTCGTCGTCATCCGGGCGCCATCCCTCGAGCGCGGATACCGCGAGCATCGCGGCGGTGGCCGGGTGGCGCGTCATCCGGGCTGCCGGAACTGGCCGGTCGACCGCAGGTAGTCGAGGGTGCGCTGCGCGCCGGCGATCTCGCGCGCGGCGGCCCGGAGCC
>NZ_KV823652.1:0-7342 GCF_001815995.1 Dietzia sp. HMSC21D01
CCCGGGCTGGCGGCGACGACGGCCGCGATGTCCGCGTCCCCGGTGGCCGGGGTGCTCGCGGCGCCGCCGGAGGACGCCCCGTACGGGCAGGTGGTGCGTCAGGCCCCGGCGGCGGGGGAGCTCTTCTACGACCGGATGATCTACGGCCTGTCCGGCCCGGCGTGGGACTGGTTCCCTCCCGGCGTCGGCTGGCTGGCCCTGGGGACGATGATCGCGGCGTTCACGGTCGCCGCCCTGGCGTACCTCGACCCGTCGGCGGACCTGCACGCCGACTGACGGGACTCACCACCCGCTGCCGGTCGGCGGGCGCAGGGTGGCGAACTGGTCGGTGATGCGCAGTCGCCTCTCGGCGAACCGGTACAGCCCCGCCGGCCGCCCGCCCGACGGGCCCGGGGGAGCGCTGCGCCCGCACGCCTCGAGCTCGCGGCGGCGGGTCAGGACGCGCTGGAGGTTGGTCGGGTCCACCGGGTGCCCGAGCGCGGCCGCGTAGAGCTGCGCGAGGAAGGACAGCGTGAACTCCTCGGGCGCGAGGGCGAAGCCGAGGTTGGAGTAGGACAGTTTGGCCGCCAGGCGGTCGCGGGCCAGTGCGACGATGCCCGCGTGGTCGTAGACCGTGTCGGGCAGCTCGTCCACGCGGAACCACGCGGTGTCGTCGGGCAGGGCCGGCGCGGCGTCGCAGGGCAGCACGCCGAGGAAGCCGGAGGCGAACACGCGCCGGCCGGGGACGCGGGCCGGGTCGGAGAAATCGGCGACCGGTTCGAGGTGGCTCAGTGACCGCACGTCGACCTTCTCGGCGAGCTGCCGGGTGGCGGAGGCGCGCAGGTCCTCGTCGTCACGGACCTCGCCGCCCGGGAGCGCCCACCGGCCGGCGGCGGGCCCCAGGGAGTGTTGCCAGAGCAGCACGTGGAGGGCGGGTGTCGAGGCCTCGGAGACCGGCCGCACCTGGCTCACCACGACGAGCACCTCGTGACCGGTGTTACACTCCTTCATGTATTCGATCATAAGTCGAAAACGTCCCCGGGCGGTTGCCGGAGGGCGCCGTGAGACTTCACCCGGGAGGGGGCAGCGTTGAGCACTGCCACAGGACACAGCACGACGGTCGCGCCGCGGCCCGGCACCACGATCGGGCGGCTCGACTCGCCGCTCGCCGCGAGGATCCGTCACGACGGCTCCGTGTACACGGGCGTCGAGCCGGACGCCGAGTGGGCCTCGGAGATCCGCCGCCTCGCCGCCGAGCGGGACGCGGTGATCCTCGCGCACAACTACGAGATCCCCGCCATCCAGGACATCGCCCACCACGTCGGTGACTCGCTGGCCCTGTCGCGGATCGCGGCGGCCGTCGAGCAGTCGACGATCGTGTTCTGCGGCGTGCACTTCATGGCCGAGACCGCCAAGATCCTCTCGCCCGACAAGACCGTCCTCATCCCTGACGAGGCCGCGGGCTGCTCGCTGGCCGACTCCATCACCGCCGAGCAGCTGGCCGAGTGGAAGTCCGAGCACCCGGACGCCGTCGTGGTCTCCTACGTCAACACCACCGCGGCGGTCAAAGCGCTCACCGACATCTGCTGCACCAGCTCCAACGCCGTGGACGTGGTCGCCTCGATCGACCCCGACCGCGAGGTGCTCTTCCTGCCAGACCAGTTCCTCGGCGCGCACGTGCGGCGCAAGACCGGTCGCGACAACGTCCTCGTGTGGGCGGGCGAGTGCCACGTCCACGCCGCGATCAACGGCGACCAGCTCACGGCCAAGGCCGGCGCCCACCCGGGCGCGGAGCTCTTCGTCCACCCCGAGTGCGGCTGCGCGACCAGCGCGCTGCACCTGGCCACCGAGGGCGCGGTGCCCGCCGATCAGGTCAAGATCCTGTCCACCGGCGGCATGATCGACGCCGCCCGTGCCTCGGGCGCCCGCGAGGTGCTCGTGGCGACGGAGGTCGGCATGATCCACCAGCTGCGCAAGGCCGCCCCGGAGATCGACTTCCTGCCGGTCAACGACCAGGCCAGCTGCCCGTACATGAAGATGATCACCCCGGCCGCGTTGCTACGCGCCCTCGTCGAGGGCGCCGACGAGGTCCACGTCGACCCCGTGACCGCCGAGGCCGCGCGCGGGTCGGTCGAGCGGATGATCGCCATCGGCAACCCGGGGTCCGGGGAGTGAGCCGCCCGGGCGTGTCGGGCGGCGTGTCGGACCGCGGAACGGTGGCGAGCGGTGCAGCCGGGGTCGACGACGACGAGTTCTTCGACCCCGACACCCGTGCGGACGCGGTGCTCGCGATCCGTCGCGCGCTCGAGGAGGACCTGCGATACGGCCCGGACGCCACCTCGCTGGCCACGGTGCCGGCCGATGCCCGGGCGACCGCGCGGCTGGCGACTCGCGCAGACGGCGTCGTGGCGGGCCTGCCGCTGATCGAGATGGTGTTGGACGAGGTGATCGGCCGGGGCACGGGCGGCTCGTCCGGCGAGAGCGGCCCCGGGTTCTCCGTGACCCTCCACGCCCGCGACGGCGACCGCGTGGCGGCCGGCGACGTCGTGGCCGAGATCAGCGCGCCCACCCTCGGGCTGCTCACCGCCGAGCGCACGGTGCTCAACCTGGTGTGCCACCTGTCCGGGGTCGCCACCGCCACCCGCGCGTGGGCCGACGAACTCGCCGGAACGAACTGCGCGGTCCGCGACACGCGTAAGACGATGCCCGGAATGCGGCTGCTGCAGAAGTACGCGGTGCGGTGCGGCGGCGGGGTCAACCACCGCCTGGGCCTGGGCGACGCGGTACTGGTCAAGGACAACCACGTCGTCGCAGCCGGTGGGGTCCTCCCGGCGCTGACGGCGGTCCGCGAGCGCTTCCCGGATCTACCGTGCGAGGTCGAGGTGGACTCCCTGGAGCAGCTCGACCAGATGCTGGCCGCGGGCGTCGACCTGGTGCTGCTGGACAACTTCCCGGTGTGGCAGACGCAGATCGCGGTGCAGCGCCGCGACAAGGTCTCGCCCTGCACGCGGCTGGAGTCCAGCGGCGGGCTCACGCTCGACGTGGCCGCCGACTACGCGCGCTGCGGCGTGGACTATCTCGCGGTCGGGGGCCTGACCCACTCCGTCGCAGTACTCGATCTGGGTCTGGACCTGTGAGGTCCGCCCCACGGGGGCGTTCGGGCTCGGGCGCCGGGCGGCGGGCCGCGTAAAGTCGTCTGCCATGACGGGGTTCTGGGACTCAGGCGAGAAGAGCACGGCGGCGGAGCGACGACTGCAGCGGATGGAGGAGGCCCGGCGCCGCGTCGAGGCCGGGGAGAACACCTCCCCGCCGCCGCCCCCCGCGCCCGCCAAGGCCTCTCGCACCCGGTCCGCCCGTGCGCCGAAGGCCGCGACCGTCGACCCGCTGTCGGTGTCCGGCGCCCAGTTCGCGGTGTGGCGCAGTGTGCAGCATTTCTGCAGCACCGACTCGACTCCCGACGCCCGCGGCGGAAACCTCGACCTGCTGGTCGCGTGGTCGGACTCCATCCAGCCGTTCCGCCTGCGCCAGCGGATCGTCGCCCGCCTGGACGACGAGGGCGCCTGGCTGCCGGTCTGCTACGCCAAGGACGGTTCACGCGAACCCATCACCCAGGCGCAGGCCGAGCGGTACAGGGAGGCCCGCCTCGGGGAGGCGACCCTGTCCGGCGGGGCGCAGAAGCCGCTCAAGGACACCGACCACCCGGACGAGACCGTCACCCTGTAAAGCACCCCGCAGGTTTCGGTTCCGCCGGCGGGGCGGTCAGCGGTCGGCGAGCGAGAACCGCCGCCCCTCCGGCTGCGGGCCCGTCGCGACGACGACCTCCTCGGCCCCGGCCTTCGCGGCCGCCGCGTCGGTGGTCTCCTTGGCGGCGGTGACCTCGTCGTCGTCCTGGTCTCCCGCGGGGTCCCCCTCGCCGGTGGCGCGAACCATCTCACCGTCGCCGGGCAGCGGTTCGACCGCCACGATCGTCCCCTCGTCGAGCAGCGCGATGATCGCCGTGCGCGCGGCGCGGGCGTAGCGCAGGTTCCGCAGG
Organism: Dietzia sp. HMSC21D01; assembly: GCF_001815995.1. NCBI lineage: Bacteria > Bacillati > Actinomycetota > Actinomycetes > Mycobacteriales > Dietziaceae > Dietzia > Dietzia sp. HMSC21D01. Next base: position 4,013 of record NZ_KV823652.1, read on the forward strand.
GCGGGCGTGTCGGTCTCAGGGGCGGACGGGTCGACGTCGACCAGACGCAGCGGCTCGCCCGAGTGGGCGTCGTACGCCTCGCACACTGACTCGATGAGCTCGTCGAGCCCCAGGCTGTCGCGCTCGCCGAGTTTGTCCACGATGATCATGCGAGCCCGCTCCAGCGCGGGCTGCTCGGGCTCGGTGGCGGCGTCGATGGCGGTCCGGATGGCGTCGAGAGTGGGCATGCCCCGAGAGTGCCAGCCCGCACGGCGATCCGCAGCCGGTACGCGGCCGGTGCGCGCGTCAACACGGCCGGTGACCGTCGAGCACCTCCGGCACGACGGTCACCACGACGTCCTCGATCTTCCAGCTCAGCCGCGCCAACCGCCGACGGACGTCCGACAGGGCCTCGACGGTGACCTCGCGGCCGTCGGCGGGGACGAGGAAGGCCTCCACGTGGAAGACATGCCCCTCGTCACGCACGCGCGCGCCGCGGTCCACGGACCAGTCCACCTCGGCCAGCAGTTCGTCGATCTCGTAGACGAGCGGGTGGGGGTCGGTGCCGTCGAAGCGGGTGGGGCGCGCGTCGGCGAGCCCCTCGATCGCGCCGCGCAGATTGGACCACCCGTCGCTGATGATCGACACGCTCACCACCAGTGCCGCGACCGCGTCCGCCCACCACAGCCCCAGGCCGATCCCGAACACCCCGACGATCGTGGCCAGACCGGTCTTCCAGTCGGCGCGGTTCATGGCGGCGTCGGCGTAGAGCACCTTGTCGTGCAGCGCCTCGGCCGGTGCGAGCTTCATCCGGCCGAGGATGAACGGCCCGATGACCGACAGCCCCATCACCACCACCATCAGCCACCCGGACCAGATGACGTGCCCGCCGATCTCCACCACACCCAGCGGGGGTCGCTCGCCGGTGATCAGCCCGGTGCCCGAGTCGACGATGAGGAACACGCCCATGACCAGAAGCGACACGCCGGCCACGAGGTGCCCGATGTCGACCGCCCGGTGATGCCCGTACGGGAACCGCGCGCTCGGCGGGATCCTGGACACGCGTACGGCCACGAGGAACGCGATCGGCGGCAGGAAGGACAGCGAGTCCTCGATCCACGCCGCCTTCATCGCCTGCGACTGGCCCGACACCGAGTACACGGCCGCGACCGTCACGGCGAGAACGGCGAGGGTCACCCACTCCAGCCGGATCGCGCGTCGCAGTGCGGCCTGCTGCTCCTCGGGTAGGTCCCGACCGCCGAGCGCCGTCTTCCCGCTCATGACGCTTCCCCGCTCACGACGCCTCCCCGGTGCCGGCGAGGTACGTCTCCAACGCCACGAGCAGGGCGTTCTCGCCGAGCGGCGTGGCCATCACCATCTGCTCGGTGTCGCCGTCCGGTGTGACCTCATCGGCGTAGGGTCGGGTCACCGCCGCCTCGGACTCCCACGGCGTATCGGACGTCAGCCCGCCGACGACCACGTCGAGATCGCCGCGGACCATCGCCATCACGAGTTCGCTCTCCGCACCGGGGATCCATTCCACGTCGGCTCCGTGCTCGGTGGCGAACCCACGCACCAGGTCGACCTCCCGCCCGGCGACGCGCCCGTCGTCGTACACCTCGGTCCACGGCGGGTTCTCCGACACGCCCACGCGTAGCACGCCCCCGGTGATCCGGTCGAGGCTGCCGTCGGTATCCCTGGGGAACGGTCCGCCGCACGCGGCGGTCAGGGCGCCGGTGAGGGCGAGGAGGTATACGACGACGAGCGCGTTCCGACCCCCGACCCGGCGCGACCGGCCGACCGGGAACCCGCGCTGCCGGACCTGCATGACTGACACCCTCCCGACGTCCTGCTCAGGACGAGAGTTCCACCAGGATCCCCGGCACCTCGGGGAGCAGCTCGCGGGCGAGGAAGCCGGTGGGGCCGGTCCGGGCGGACAGGCGCTCTCCGGCCCGGCCATGACTGTAGGTGGCCCACGCGGCGGCCTGTGCCGGATCCGCCCCTCGGGCCAACAGCCCGGCGATGATGCCGGCCTTGACGTCACCGGAGCCGGAGACGCCGAGTCCGAACGATCCTGACTCGTCCCGCCAGAGACGGCCGTCCGGGGTGGCGATCCACGAGGTCGAGGTGCCGGACACGACGACCGCGCGGGCGCGGCGCGCGAGTTCGGTGACGTGCGCGGGCGTGTCGGCCTCCACGTCGTCCTGGTCGACACCCAGGGTTCGAGAGAGCTCCTTGGGGTTCGGACTGAGGACCACGCGGCCGCCGAGGTGCTCGAGGCCGTCGGGGTGCTCGGTGACGTACGCCATGCCGAGCGCGTCCAGCACCAGGGTGGTCTCCAGCCGGGGGAGCACCTCTGCGAGTAGGTCTGTCGCGGCGGTCTTGTCCCCGATGCCGGGGCCGAGGACCACGGCGTCGCAGGACTTCGCGAGCCCGATGATCGTCTCGGCGCCCACCGCTGCGAGCTCCCCGTCCTCGCGTTCGGGCAGCCCGACGGCCTTGGATTCGGGGATGTGGATCGCCAGTCCGGGCGCGACCGACTCGGCCGTGACGATCTGCAACTTGCCCGCGCCGCTGCGAAGCGCGCCCTCGCCGGCCAGTTTCACCGCCCCCGGGGTGGCCCGGCTGCCGCCCACGACGATCACGCGTCCTCGGCCCTCCTTGCCCCCGCCGGGCGCGGGCAGTGGCCAGTCCCGCAGGAGGTGAGGCGTGAGGACCGTCTCGGCCCCGCTCGCACCACCGGATCCGCCGCCCGTCATGTCGCCGCCCGTCATGTCGCCGCCTCCTCCTGCGTCGTCGGCGTCTCATGCGTCGTCGGCGCATCCGCGCGCTCTACAGCTGTCGTGTCAGCGTAGTGCTCGAGTGTGAGTTGGTCGTCGGCGCGCCGGTAGGTCGTCACCGAGCAGTTGGGCAGCGGGTCCTCGCGGTCGATCGTCAGCACGTCGTGCTCGGCCATCCGCTCGAGGGCCACGCGGAAGCACATGATGACCGCCTGGTGGCTGAACACGCATACCCGCTCGCCGGCGTATTGCTGGCGCAGGTCGGTGAGCAGGTAGCGCACACGCAGCAGCACGTCGGTCCAGCTCTCGCCACCGGGCGGCCGGTAGTAGAACTTGCCGATCCGGTCCCGCCGCTCGGCCTCCTCCGGATAACGCTCTCGGATCCCCCCACCGGTGTAACCGTCCAGGATCCCCAGATCGCGCTCCCGCAGGCGCTCGTCGGTGAGCAGAGTCGGCGCGCCCGCCGCCCCGCCCGCCGCCTCGAGTGTGAGGGACGCGGTGTCGGCCGCCCGGCGGTACGGCGAGGTCAACCACACGGTGGGCCGGAGCTCCTCCGGCAGCTCGCCGAGCC
>NZ_KV823653.1:0-1296 GCF_001815995.1 Dietzia sp. HMSC21D01
CTGAGCGGGGCCGGCGTGGCGACCGAGCGCGATCAGCCCGGCCCGGACCTCCGCGACCTCCGCGGTGATGCGCCCGAGGCGGGCGTCGAGGTCGGCGAGGGCGCGCTGCAGGTCAGGCTGCTCGGGGTTCACCCCCGAATCATCTCCCGCCCCGGCCACGGCGTCCACATGTCACGTCCGGGCCCGGGCGCTACCGCCGTGCGCGCTGAGCCGCCGGTGCCGGACGCGACCGTAGTACGAGGATCACGCCGACGGCACTGACGGCCATCCCCACCACCGCCGGGAGGGTGATCGGGACACCGAACATGAGCCACACCCAGACCATGGTCGTGGGCGGGGTGAGGTACAGCAGGACGCTGGCCACGGTGGCGCCGCGAGTGCGGGTGACGAAGACGAAGAGGACGTATCCGCACAGCGTGGACAGGAATACCAGCCAGGCCACTGCCGCCCAGAAGTCGAGCTCGGCCTCGGGCGCCGCCTGACCGGTCAGCACCGCCGCGACCATCAGGACCACACCCGCGACGACGGACTGCATGGTGATGGACTGCAGCAGTGTCTCGGTGGGGCGCAGGCGCTGGGTGAGGACCGTGCCCGTGGCCAGGCTGAGCATGCCCGCGGCCGGGAACAGGTACGCCCACCACGGTGCGGTCCCCGCGTCCAGGCCGCCGGAGACGACCACCACCACGCCCGCCAGTCCGAGGGCCATACCGATCCACATGCCGGCCGTTGTGCGTTCGCCGAGCACGCGACCGGCGACGGTGGCCACGAGCAGCGGTTGGAGCGCGGCGATGAGCGCCGCGGTGCCGCCGTCGACGCCGCGCGCGATCCCCTCGAAGATCATGAACAGGAACACCGCCTGGCTGAACAGGCCGAGAACGGCCTGCCGGGTCCACGCCGCACGGTCGTTCAGTCGCACCCGCAGCACGAGGCAGACGCTCACCAGCAGCACGCCGAGGATCGAGAACCGCCAGGCCAGCAGCTGCAGCGGTGTGCCGCCGGCGCGGGTGCCGAGCTCTGCGCCGACGTAGCCGGAGCTCCACATGAGCACGAGCGCCACCGACGCCAGATGGCCGCCGTTCCGGCGGAGCGCCTGACGCGCAGACTCGGGCATCGTCACACCTTATGGAGCAGCCGCCCTCGCCGTCGTCGACCCGGGCGGCACCACCCCCTCACGCGCCGACGCCGGATTCGCGCAGCAGCGGGCGCTCGGCACCGACGGTCGCCCGAAAGCGCCGCGGGGTTTCAGGCGGTGTGGGTGTGGGGGCCGTGTCTGGGGTGGCCTGGTGGGTTGATGAG
>NZ_KV823654.1:0-1606 GCF_001815995.1 Dietzia sp. HMSC21D01
GGGCGCCCCCGGCGCGGACGCGTTCACCGCCGACGGCCTGGGCGCCCCCGGCCCCGGTGAAACCGTTCTCGACCACTGGTGGCGCTGGTGCCTGTCCCCCGACGGCCGCGCCACCGCCCACCGACGCGCCGACGACCGGCCGTCCGACGACATGCTCGACGACCTGATGGAGGCGCTGCGGTCGCGACCGGAAGCGCGTCGGCGCGAGTCGCTCTAGTGTGGCCGGGACGCCGACCGCGAGTTGCCACCCGAGCACGAAGGAGAGCGCCCGATGACCCGACCCACCGCCCGAGTGATGGGTGACCAGTCCCTCGACTTCCTCCGCTCCGGCTATCTGTTCGCCTCCCGGGTGCGTCAGCGGGCGGGCGTCTCCCCCGAGTCGCAGACCCCGGTCCGCCTTCGGCTGATGGGCCGCAGCACGGTGCTGCTGCGGGGCATCGACGGCGTCCGCGCCTTCTACGACGCCGACAAGGTCAAGCGAGACGGGGCCATGCCGTCGTTCATCCGGCTGCCGCTGTTCGGCCCCGGCTCCGTCCACAAGCTCGACGGCCGCGCGCACGCGGCTCGGAAGAACGCGCTCGCGGACATGGCCTACGACGACGACCGGGTCGCCCGGTTCGCCCGGCTGGTGGCCGACGAGCTAGAGGAGATGCTCGACCGGTGGGCGCGCAGCGGCGGCGGCACCGTCTACGACGACACCTCGACCGCGTTCGGCCGGGCGGCGTTCCGGTGGGCCGGGCTGCCGCTCACGCCGCCGGAGGCCGACCGTCGCGCACGGCAGATGAGCCGGCTGCTCGACACGTTCGGGCGGGTGGCGACCAACCCGGTCGCGGAGTTCGAGCGCGTGAGACTGGACCGCTGGGCCACGGGACTGATCCGCGCGGTGCGCTCTGGCGACCTGCGGGCCGAGCCCGGCTCCGTCCTGTCGGCCATGGCGGACCTGCGCGACGAGACCGGCGCGCCCGTCGACGACCGCACCGCGGCGGTGGAACTGCAGAACCTGACCCGACCCACCGTGGCGGTGGCCCGGTTCGCCGCGTTCGCGGCGGTCGCCCTCGCCGAGCATCCGCGGTGGGCGGACCGGATCCGGGAGGCGGCGTCAACGACCGGTCGGCTCACGGACATCCCGGAGGCCGTGGCGTTCGCCCAGGAGGTCCGCCGGGTCTATCCGTTCGTTCCCATGCTGCCCGCCCTGGCCACGACGGACTTCGAGGTCCAGGGCTGCCCGGTCCGCAAGGACCAGCTCGTCCTGCTCGATCTCCTCGGCACGGACACCGACCCCAACCACTGGCCCGACGCCACCACCTTCGACCCCGGGCGCTTCATGGGTGTCGACGACGCCGAGGCGCTCGAGGCGTTCATCCCCCACGGCGGGGCCGGGGTGCGCACGGGCCATCGCTGCCCCGGCGAGAAGATCGCCGTGACCGCGCTGTCCGCCACCGTGGCCGCGCTGTGCCGCCCCGAGGTGCGCATCAGTCGGGATCCCGACGACATGACGTTCCCGTGGACCCACATGCTCACCCGACCCGCTACCGGCGTGCGGGTGACGTGGGAGGAGCGGGAGACCGCGACGACGTAGAGCCGCCCCGCCGTCGCGACGGCGGGG
>NZ_KV823655.1:0-706 GCF_001815995.1 Dietzia sp. HMSC21D01
GGGACCATGGACCCGTGGCAGGCACTCGACTCCGACCTGCGCAACATCGGGACCATTACCGGCAACGCCGAGTCGGGCGCGGCAGCGGCAGACGAGGTGGCCGAGCGGCTGGAGGCGCTGCGTGCTCTGCCCGCCCCGCAGGACAAGCCGACCATCTTTCTCGTCGACAGCACGAGCGACACCATCTTGTCCTCCGGGTCGTTCGGCGGACCCCAGGGGATCATCGACGCCGCAGGTGCGCGCAGCGCCACCGAAGATGTCGCAGATACCTGGACCAGCGTCAGCTGGGAACGCCTCGCGGCTGAGGACCCGGACATGATCGCGTTCGTCGACTACGGCGAACAGACGGTGGACGACAAGATTGCTGCGCTCAAGGCTCACCCCGCCAGCCGGGACCTCAAAGCCGTGCGCGAGAACCGCTTCGTCAATCTGCCCTACGGTATGTGGGTCTCGAGCCCGCTGAACATCGACGCGGCCGAGACGCTCCGCGCCGTCCTGGAAAAGCACGATCTCGCACCCCAGACAGGCCTCACCCCTGGCCTTGACGTGAGCGCTCTTCGTCTCGGTGGCAACGACTGGCTCTAGTTCTTCAAGGCCGTCGATGGTCGCCGAGAAGGGGGCTCACCTGATCTCAAGAGCACGGTTCGCTCTCGAAAGACCGGGACCCGGGGGGCCATGCCCCTGCCTGCCCTCGCTATGCGATCGG
>NZ_KV823655.1:726-1988 GCF_001815995.1 Dietzia sp. HMSC21D01
GCGATCGGCAGGCAGGGGCGTGTCTTACTTGCTGGTGGCGGGCGTGTTTGCCCTGTTAGTCGCGATGTTTCTTCGTGTGGTCAGTGCCAGGTCGACCGTGATCAGCGCGGACTCGGCCCGCTTGCGGCGCTCGAGCAGCCACTCCGGGAAATAGCTGCCCGAACGCAGCTTCGGAACGGCGACGTCGACGGTCCCGACGCGGGTGTCCAGGGGCCGGTGGCGGTAGCCGTTGCGCCGGTTGGTGCGCTCGGCGGTGCGGGCGTTCCATTCGGCGCCGCACACGCTGTCGGCGTCGGCGGACAGCAGGGCGTTGATCATGGTCTGCAGCAGCTCACGCATCAGATCCGGTGATGCGTCGGAGAGGGCTTGGCCAAGCAGGCCTGCAGGGTCGACAATATGGGGTGCGGTCATCGCGATGACTCCTCGAGAATTCTTTAGACGGTTGACTCGAAGGATCACGCGGTGGCCGCTCGACATCCGTCAACGACACGGATGTCGGAGACGATCTCGGCCACCGAGTTACACCACTCTATGGGGCACTACTACATGAGCCGATCTTAAGCCACGCCCCCCAGCCAGCCTGCCACCGCGTTCGCCGCACCTCGCCCAGTAACCAACCCGGGCCGTGCTACCGGAGGGGCTCGTTTAGTGGACGCCCTGCAAATTGGCTCCGTGCGTATTCGCGCCCGCCGGAGTCTGGCGAAGAGTCCCGCGGAAGTTGTTGGTCGGGCCAGCCGTTCTGAATCCGCGGGAAGCGCCAGCGGCCACACCGTGAAGCGACCCCCGCAGGGCGAAAGGCGCGATAAGTGCCGTGTATGAGAGAGGAGCTTAAGACCGCGCAGATTATTCATCTGATGCAATACGCAGACTTTTACTGATCAGGTGCCGGGTTCTGAGGTGTCGAGTTCCAGGCGCGGGCCGGGTCCAGGACGCTACGACGCGACCAGTTCACCTGCGCCGGCCCTGGGAGAAGGTCTGGCTGAGCGTTTTGAGTCATCGTCTAGTGCTTCGCGGAATGCGCGAAAGAGTCGCAGGAAACGCGAATCCCGGCGAAGGATCGCAGGTAAGAGCAGTGATCACCATGCCGTCAGCGGCCCGAGTTCGACATCCGACATGAGGCGACTCAACAACTCGATGCCCGCCTACACGCAGGTCGTGCGCGGCCCGGACTCGAACGAGCTGCGGGCATCTCGGGGAGCGGTCGAGTTTGCGTGATCGGCAACTCGACACCCTTAGGTGGAAGGTCTGCGTATTAGATTCAT
>NZ_KV823656.1:0-1283 GCF_001815995.1 Dietzia sp. HMSC21D01
CGGCCCCGGCGCGGGTGGCCGTGCTCGACGCGCTGCCCGTGCTGCCGGGCGGCAAGGTCGACCGGCGCGGCGTCGCGGCCGGGTTCGTCGATGGGACAATCGGGGAATGAGCCGCGAGACCGACCCCGCACCCTCCGCCTCCGACGCCGGGCCCGGCGGTGCCACGCTCTCCCACTGGCTGGAGGGCGCGCGCCCCCGGACCTGGCCCAACGCGTTCGCGCCCGTGCTCGTCGGTTCGGCGGCCGCGGCGCTCGCGGGCGGGTTCGTATGGTGGCAGGCGCTGCTCGCGCTGGTGGTGGCGTGGTCGTTCATCATCGGCGTCAACTACGCCAACGACTACTCCGACGGCATCCGCGGCACCGACGACGACCGCGTCGGTCCCCTGCGCCTGGTGGGCTCCGGGCTGGCCCGCCCCGCGACGGTGAAGCGGGCCGCGTTCGGTTTCCTCGGCCTGGGTGGTCTGGCCGGGCTCGTGCTCAGCGCCACATCGCAACCGTGGCTCATCCTGGTGGGCGTGGCGTGTGTCCTGGCCGCGTGGCTCTACACGGGCGGGAAGACGCCGTACGGGTACCGCGGGCTCGGCGAGGTCGCGGTGTTCGTGTTCTTCGGGCTGGTCGCGGTGATCGGGACGCAGTACACCCAGCTCGGGTCGGTGACCTGGTACGCGGTTGTCGCCGCGGTCGCGGTGGGCAGCTTCTCGTGTGCGGTGAACCTCACCAACAACCTGCGGGACATCCCCTCGGACACCGAAGCCGGCAAGATCACGCTCGCCGTGCGCCTGGGTGATTCGCGGACGCGCGGCCTGCACGCCGTGCTCGAGCTGCTGGTCCCGCTGCTGGCGACGCTCGCGCTCGCCCCGGCCACCTGGTGGGCGCTGCTCGGGTTGCTGGCGCTGCCGGTGGCGTGGAAGGCCAACGGCCCTGTGCGGGCGAGGGCCACAGGCTCAGACCTCATCCCGGCGCTCGCGACGGCCGGGCTCGCGATGCTCGCGTGGAGCGTCCTGGTCAGCGCGGGCTTCGTGATCGCGTCGCTGTAGACACCCCCGTACGAACGACGACGGCCGGCCCCTCGCTCGAGGTGCCGGCCGTCGTCGTTCGTGGGCCCGCCGCGCGGCCCGGCGGGTCTACTTGCCGAGCGAGCCGGCGGGGACCGCGTTCCATGCGTTCTGGATGCCATCGTTGATCGCCAGGGCGGCGCCGCGGAGCGCGTCCTTGACGGGCTCGGGCAGGGGCAGCCCGTCGATGTCGGCGATGGTGATCGTGCCCGGCGCCGGCGGGGCGACC
>NZ_KV823657.1:0-2713 GCF_001815995.1 Dietzia sp. HMSC21D01
CGGCCGCCCGCGCGCCGCCGCCTCGCCCGGGCCCGCCCGCCGCGTTCGCTCAGATGGTGAGTCGGTAACCGCGCTTGACGACGGTCGTCACCAGGTCCGGCACACCGAGCGCCCGGCGGAGTCGACCCATCGCGGTCTCCACCGCGTGCGGGTCCGTGCCGTCTCCGGGCAGAGCCGCGAGAAGCTCGTCCCGGCTCACGCACGCCCCCGGCCGACGCGCGAGCGCGCGCACCAGCGCGAGCTGGGCCGGCGTCACCTCGACCGGTCGGCCGTCGACCAGCACCGCCGCCGCGCACACGGTCAGCTCGTGCCCGGCCACGCCGATCGGCGCCGTCCGGGCGGCGAGCTCGTCGGTGGTGTGCCGCATGAGCGAACCCAGGCGCATCCGATCAGGGCAGGTGAACGGCACGTCCAGGTCGGCCAGCGGGGCCGCGGTCACCTGGCCCACGCACAGGGCGGCGACCGGGCCGCGCAGCGCGTCGAGCAGGTCGTCGAACAGCCCGAGCGCGTCCGCCCGCGCGAGCACGGCCACGACCGCCGGCGCCGCGGTGAACGTCACGCCGTCGACTCCGTGACGGGCGATTGTCGTGACCAGCTCGTCGAGCGCCGCGAGATCCTCGGGTAGCTCCCAGCGGTAGACGGGCACCTCGATCACGTCGGCGCCCGCGTCCCGCAGGCCGTCGAGCAGGGGGGCCATGGGGTTCCAGCCGGAACCCGCACCCTGCACCTGCACGCCGATCGTCAGACCCGCGACTCCCCGCTCGAGCAGCATCTCCAGCAGCTCCGGGCTGGCCTCGCTGACGGCGGAGGCGTGCTCACGCAGGCCGGCGGCCCGGATCGCCCCGGTCGTCTTGGGACCGCGCGAGTACAGCGGGATCCGTGCCATCAGCTCGAGCAGTTCCCCGGCCAGGCCCCACTCCTCGCACACCTGCAACCACCAACGCACCCCGGCGGCGGTGGTGAGCACCATGAGGTCGGCGGGCGCGGCCAGCAGTCGCTCGGTGGCCTCACGCACCACGGTGTCCTCGGCGATGGGAATCATGTGCATGGCCGGCGCGTGCAGGACGGTCGCGCCGCGACGCTCGAGCAGGGTGCGCTGCTCAGAGGCACGCCGGGCGGCGGTGACGGCGACCGTACGCCCGAGGAGCGGGAGATCGGGGCCGGCGGAGGTCACGTCGGAATCGGTCACTCCCTCATCATGGCCGATCTCTGTTGCCGGGGTGTTTCGCCGCCCGCCGGTCGCTGGGTTCATCCCAGTTCTCCTCTTCTGATCCGGGGAGTTCTCCGCCGCGCCCTACCCGGCCGCCGCGAGCCATCCGCAGATCCCCTCGACCGCGGCCGAACCCCCGCCGCAGCCCGTCCCGGCGCGGGTGCTCTCGGCCAGCGCGTCGCGGTCACGGGCGCCGTCGGTCCATGCCGCGACGAGGTCGCCCTTGCTGACGCCGTTGCACCGGCACACCACCGCGGCGGCGGGCATGGTGGACGGCGTCTGCGCGGCCACCGCCTCCGCGCGCCCCAGGATCACCGACACGACGTCGTCCGGCACGGGTAGGGCGTTCTCGTACAACTGTGTGAGAGTGCCGACCGGTTCCGGGTGGCCGATCAGTGCGGCTCCCACCACGCGGCCGGCCACCACGTCGACGCGGGCGTAGCGGCCGCGCGCGGGTTCGCTCAGCGTCGTGACCTCGGTGGGCTCGTCGTCGCCGCCCGCCGAGCCGTACACGTCCTCCGCGAGCTCGCCCAGCGCGACCACGTCGAGCCCGTGCGCCTTGAGTCTGGTGACCTGCGTACCGCCGACGTACCGGGCGTGCGGATCGGTGCCGGCGAGCCGCGCGGCCAGCACGACGGCCTGGTCCCACGCCGGGGCCACCAGGCCGCTGACGACGCCCCGGTGCTGGGCGCAGTCGCCGATTGCGCTGATGGCGGGATCGCTGGTCGCGAGCTCGTCGTCGACGACCACGCCGTGGCCCACCTCCAGGCCGGCGTCGCGCGCGAGGTCCGTCCGGGGCGCGGACCCGGCGGTGAGGACGACGGTGCGGCAGTACACCTCGCCGTCGTCGAGTCGTAACGTCGACCCGTCCCAGCTCGTGGCGCGCGCGCCGGTCACCGTCCGCACGCCGAGCGCGGCGAGGGCACGGACCAGGACGGCGCCGGCGCCGGCGTCGAGGCAGCCGTTCATGGGCCAGGCGCGGGGGTGGACGACGACGACGTCGTGCCCGGCCGCGGCCAGTGCGCAGGCGACCTCGAGGCCGATGAAGCCCGCACCGACGATCGCGACGGGCCCCGGGTGGGCGGCGAGATGGGCAGTCAGCTTTCTCTGACCCGCGGCGTCCCGGAGAGTGAACACACCGGGCGCGAGACCGCCGTCCGATGAGCGGATGCCGTCGACGGGCGGGATGCGGGGCGCGGCGCCGGTGGCCAGGACGAGGTGGTCGTAGCCGGTCCTCGCACCGCCCGCGAGCTCGACCTCGCACGTGACGCGGTCGATCGCCGTGACATGTGTGGAGGTGTGCAGGGCGATGTGGTGGCGTTCCCACCACCCGGCGGGCTTGAGCCGCGCGACCGGGGTCGCGCCACCGGCAGCCCCGGACGCCCCGGCAGCCCCGGACGCCGCGGCGGCGTGGGAGAGCATGATGCGGTTGTACGGCTCCTCCGCCTCGGCGCCGAGCACGGTGATCGACAGGCGCGTCGGGTCGGGCTCGCCCGCGCGCAG
>NZ_KV823658.1:0-2914 GCF_001815995.1 Dietzia sp. HMSC21D01
TCGCCGAGGACCCCGGTGACGTGGCGACGCAGCTCGTCGGCCGTGGCGGTCGCGCGCAGGGTCACCGCCGCGACGGGCCGGGTGCCCAGCCGGGCGTCGGGGATCCCGACGACGACGACGTCGACGACCGCGGGATGCCTCCGCAGCGCGTCCTCCACGGTCTGCGGGAGGAGCGTCAGCCCGCCCACGCTCAACGCCTCGTCCAACCGGCCCAGGACCCGGAGCCTGCCGTCCGGGCCGATCTGCCCCGCGTCGTCGGTGCGGAACCACCCCGCCCTGGCGAACGCCGGATGATCAGGGGCGTTCCGGTATCCCTCGGCGAGCTGCGGGCCCGCCAGCCAGACGCGGCCCTCGTCGTCGTCGACCTCGACCCGTACCCCCGGCAGCGGTGCGCCGTCGTACACACACCCGCCCGCCGTCTCGCTCATCCCGTACGTCCGGACGACGCGGACGCCGGCGTCGGCCGCGCGCGCGAGCAGTTCCGGTGCGGCCGCCGCGCCCCCGAGCAGGACGGCGTCGAGCGCGGCGAGGGCGTCGACCGCCGCGGGGGAGCCCTCGTCGAGGACCTTGGCCAGCTGGCCCGGCACGAGTGAGGTGTACGCCCGGTCGGCAGCGCGCCCGGACCCCGCTCCCGTTCCCGCCCGCCAGGCGTCCACCGCGGTGGGCAGCGTCTCGGGGTCGAACCCGTGCGTCACGTCCACGACCACCGGCTCGTGCCCGGCGCGCAGGGACCGCAGGATCACCTGCAGCCCGGCGATGTGATGAGCGGGTAGCGCGAGCAGCCACCGGCCGGGCCCGCCGAGGACGGTGTCGGTCGCCGCGGCCGAGGCTGCCAGGGCCTCCGCCGAGAGCATCGCGCCCTTGGGCGTGCCCGTGGAGCCGGAGGTGCTCACAACCAGGGCGACGCGGTCGTCGATCGGCTCGCCGGGGCGCTGACTGTCGACGAGGATCCGGGTGCGCGCGGGGTCGTCGGCGGGCACCGGTAGCAGGGCGGGCCCGCGGTCGGTGAGCATCTCCTCCAGAGCGGGGAAGATCTCGGCGACCGCCGGGCCGCCGGGTACGGGCAGGGTGCGCAGCTCGCGGGTGGCTGGGGAGTCGGCCATGACCGGACGGTCCGCGCGCGTCAGTAGTAGTAGGGGAAGTCGTCCCAGTCGGGCGCGCGCTTCTCCAGGAACGCGTCGCGGCCCTCCACGGCCTCGTCGGTCATGTACGCGAGGCGCGTGGCCTCGCCGGCGAACACCTGCTGGCCCATGAGGCCGTCGTCGGTGAGGTTGAACGCGAACTTCAGCATCCGCTGCGCGGTCGGCGACTTGCCGTTGATCTGCCGCGCCCACTCGATGGCGGTGTTCTCCAGTTCGGCGTGATCCACCACCCGGTTCACGGCGCCCATCTGGAACATCTCCTCGGCGGTGTACGGCTGGCCGAGGAAGAAGATCTCGCGGGCGAACTTCTGGCCCACCTGCTTGGCGAGGTACGCGCTGCCGTAGCCGGCGTCGAACGAGCCCACGTCGGCGTCGGTCTGCTTGAACCGCGCGTGCTCGCGGGAGGCCAGCGTCAGGTCGCTCACCACGTGCAGGGAGTGCCCGCCTCCGGCAGCCCAGCCGTTGACCAGGCAGATCACGACCTTGGGCATGGTGCGGATGAGGCGCTGCACCTCGAGGATGTGCAGGCGCCCGCCCTCGGCCTTCACGCGCGCCTCGTCCACCTTGTCGGCGGTGGCGCCGGCGACGTCCGAGTCGTGCTCGGTGGAGTACTGGTAGCCGGAGCGGCCGCGGATGCGCTGGTCGCCACCGGAGCAGAACGCCCACCCGCCGTCCTTGGGGCTGGGCCCGTTGCCGGTGAACAGGACGGTGCCCACGTCGGGGGAGCGTCGCGCGTGGTCGAACACCCGGTACAGCTCGTCGACGGTGTGCGGGCGGAAGGCGTTGCGCACCTCGGGCCGGTCGAACGCGATGCGCACGATCCCGTTGACCCGCCCCTCGCCGACGTGCCGGTGATAGGTCAGGTCGGTGAGGTCCACGCCGCTCGCGAAGCCCTCGACCTCTCGCCACTGTGACGGATCGAAGGGATTCGCGGTCTCGTCCCGCGCTGAACTGCTGGGATTGGCGGCGGCCGTCTGCTCAGTCATGGCTTCGACGTTAGCGTGGACCCATGACATCCGTACCGGGCCCCGAGTCGATCGACGATCTACTCGACCGCGTCCACGTGGTGGCCCTGCCGATGCGGGTGCGGTTCCGCGGCATCACCGAGCGCGAGCTCGTGCTGATCGACGGGCCCGCCGGGTGGGGCGAGTTCGGGCCGTTCGGTGAGTACCACGATCCCGAGGCCGCCCACTGGCTCGCCTCGGGCGTCGAGATGGCGTGGCAGGGCCCACCGGCGCCCCTGCGCTCGCGCGTCCCGGTCAACGCGACGGTCCCGGCGGTGGCGGCCGGCGAGGTCGGCGCGATCCTCGATCGCTTCCCGGGGTGTATGACGATCAAGGTCAAGGTGGCGGAGAAGGGGCAGCATCTCGTAGACGACGTCGCCCGCGTCGCCGCCGTCCTGCAGGCCCGACCCGGGGCGCGGGTGCGGGTGGACGCCAACGGGGCGTGGTCGGTCGCGGAGGCCGCCCACGCCGTGCGGGTCCTCGACCAGGCGGTGCGTGCCGCCGACGTCTCGCGCGCCCCGGGCACCGGGCCGGTGTCGTTGGACGGGCCGGGCCTGGAGTACGTCGAGCAACCGTGCGCGACCGTCGACGAGCTGGTGGAGCTGCGGGAGCGCCTCGTCGCCGACGGCGTGCACGTGGACGTGGCCGCCGACGAGTCCATCCGCCGGGCCGAGGATCCCCTGCGGGTCGTGCGCGCGGGTGGCGCCGACCGGGCGGTGGTGAAGGTCGCGCCGCTGGGCGGGCCCCGGCGCCTGCTGGCCGTGGCCG
>NZ_KV823659.1:0-1407 GCF_001815995.1 Dietzia sp. HMSC21D01
GCCGCCAGCCCGTCCCGGCCCGCCGACCCGTGCCGCCCCGCCGACCCGCGCACTCACAGGTACTCCCTGATCCGGGGCGCGATCCCCACGACGACGCCGAACGCGGCGAGCGTGGACAGCGCGATGATGAGGTCCGGGCCACTCGAGGAGGTGCGGCGGGCGTTGTCGATGCGGGTGCGCAGCGTGTCGCGGGCCTCCTCGATGGCGGCCTGCATGGACTCGTCGAACTCGTCGAACGCCGCCCCCGAGTCGCCGGCGTCCTGTCCGGACGAGATCTCGATGGCGCCCTGGTAGTCGCCCTGCTGGTACAGCGAGTCCGCGCGGTTCTGGGCGGCTATCCACTCGTCGAGCGCCTCGATCGCGTCCGTCACCGCGCCGTGCGAGTCGAGGCTGATGTCGCTGCCGCTGTCCTCCTCGTCGTCGAGATACACGGTCAAGGTGTCGCGGACGCCACCGAGGACGGCCGCGCGCTCGGCCGCCGACCCCTCGGGGTCGGTGCGCCGCACGAGGTTGAGCGTCTCCTGCGCGCGCACCTTCTGGGCGTTGATGCGCTGGCGGGTCAGTTCGTTCATCGGCGCCGCGCCCTCGGACAGGCCCTTGGCGTTGTCGTTGGCGGCGAGGAACCCGGCGATCATGGTGAGCAGGAACGTCGCCACCATGAGCAGGGACGCCACGCCGAGCGCGGGGTTGATGCGCCGTCCGGTGAGCCGCCACAGCCACTGCTGCAGCAGCACCAGCACCGCGATCGCCAGTCCGAGGAGGAAGAACGAGCCCCACGGCGGCGACGACCACTCGCGGTCCGACTGGCCCACGGACGTGGACTGCCGGTCGTACAGGTCGGCGGCCGCGGGCAGGATGGTGTCCTGCATCAGCGCGGACGCGGAGGCGAGGTACGCCGAGCCGACCGGGTTGGCGACGCGGTTGTTGGTGCGCGCGGTCTCGACGAGGCCGGTGTAGGTGGCCAGCTGCGCGTTGATGTGGGCGAGCTGGTCGATGGACTCGGTGTCGTTGCGGTCGAGGCCCTGGGCGGCGGCGATGATCGACGACGACGAGTCCGCGATCGCCTGGAGGTAGCGTTCGCGCAGTTCCGCGGGTTCTATCCCGCCGGTGATGAAGGCGGTGTTCGCGGCGGAGTCCGCGATCGTCAGGGAGCTGTAGAGCGTCTGCGAGGCGTTGGCGACGGGCTCGACCTCGGCGAGCAGGGTCTCGTGGTAGCTCTGCCGCTGGGTGATGGTGGAGGACGCCACGATGCCGCCCGCGAGCACCACCACGATCGCGACCAGCGCGAAGACCGACATCCGGCCGGGGGTGGTGAGCACGTCGCTCCAGAAGCGGGCGGCGCGGCGGCGCACGGGGTGGCGGGGCTGGACGGCGGTGCCGGACTCGCCGCTGCCGCCGCCGGCCCCG
>NZ_KV823660.1:0-4101 GCF_001815995.1 Dietzia sp. HMSC21D01
ACGGCGGGGCGACGCGGCTCCCCGGCCGGTGCGCCCGCTGCGGCCCCACGACCGGTGACCGGGGAGAGCCGCTCGGTGCGCTCTGTGCTCGGGGTGGCATCCGGCGCGACCCCGGCCACCGACGGTTCGGTCGGCGTCGAGGGACGTCCCGACGGCGTCGATCGCGTGAACGGCGCGGACTGGCCGGGCCGGTCGGCGGTCGTCTTCTCCGTGGACGACTCCGTGTCAGCGGAGGTCCTCGCGCCGACGCGCGGCGGCGTCATCCCGGGGGTACGACGGCGGGGCGCGACCCGCTCCGACGGGACGGACGGCAGGGACGAGCCCGCGCCGAGCTGCCCGGCGGGGCCGAGGCCGCCCACGGCGAAGCGGTCCTCGGGGAGACTGACCCCCAGCGCCGTGAGCTGCTCCCGCAGGGCGGCGATCTCCTGACGCAGCGCGAGCACCGAGTCCTCGGTCTCGGCGCGGACGCTGGCGCGCAGTTCCTTCTCCACGACCAGTTCGTGCTCGCGGCGGGCCGAGATCTCGCGCTCGAGCTGCAGCTCGTAGACGGTGTGCAGGTCACGGACCCGGGCGGCCTCGGCCGCGGCCTGTCTGCGGTAGCGCGCCACGAGGAAGGCCCCGATGAACGCCGCCCACAGGGCGGACAGCGTCCCGATCCGCATCCACACCGGGTTGTCGGAGAAGATCATGACGACGGTGGCGATGAGCGCCAGGACCAGCAGCACCCCCAGAGCGATGCTCGCCAGTCCGCGATCGTCGCCGCGAGCGGGGCGAGCTGACCGGGGCTTGTCCATCGCGCCGTCGGAACTCATGCCCCGCATGATACTCAGAGAATCACGGGTCACACAGGTAACCAGCGCGTGTCCGCCCCAACGGGGCCGACGAGAGTCGGGGCGTCGGGCGGGATCTCACCCGCCTGTCCCGCGAGTCGAGCTCAGGCGGGCTCGCCCAGCCCGCCGTTCTCGTCGTCGTCGGGCGGGGTCTCACACGCCGACTCCAGGAACAGGCCGGCACCCACGAGGACCGCCCCGGACACCAGGACGGCGAGAGACGCGGGGAGTTCCGCCGCCGCGGCCGCCAGCTCGCCCAGGCGCGGGAGGAAGAACAGGACCAGCCCCACCCCGAACCCACCGGCGACCGCCCCGAGCACGGCCGAGGCCTGCCCCAGCGCCGCGCACCGGGCGATGGTGAGCGGGTGCATCTGACTACGGTCCTGCCCGACGCCGCCGTCCGAGATCGCCGCGCGGATGCGGATGGCCAACAGGACGTCGACCGCCGCGACGACCAGCAGCGTCACCCAGCCGAAGCCGATCGGCGGCAGGGACCCCAGGAACGCGTCGACGAGGACGTAGGCGGCCACCGCCGCGACGAGCGCCACCAACGCGAGGGTGGACTTCGCCACGCGCGTCATGCGGGACTCTCCCAGCCCCGGGGCGCCAGGGACACGTCCAGGCGACGGACCGCTGAGACCTCGGCCGGGTCGAGCGCCGCGAGGCGGTCGGTGACGGGCACGCCGGCCAGGCGGGCGCCGGGATCGATCTCCAGCCACGGCACGAGCACGAAGGCGCGCTCGGCCGCGCGCGGATGGGGAAGGGTGAGGGTCGGATCGTCGGAGACCACGGTCTCGCCGTCGACGTCTGCCGTCACCACGTCGACGTCCAGGGTCCTGGGCCCCCACCGCACCTCGCGCGTGCGACCGGCCGCGCGCTCGCGGGCGAAACCCCACTCGAGGACGTCGGCCGGACTGCCGGGATGCTCCACGACGAGAGCGGCGTTGAGGAAGTCGTCCTGTTCGACGCCGCCCCACGGCGGGGTGGCGTAGACCGAGGACGCCGCGCGCAGGATCCCGTCGGCGGCCGCGGCGTCCGCGACGCCCCGCAGGAGCCCGAGGGCGTCGCCCCGGTTCCCGCCGATCGACAGCACCGCCCGGCAGCTCACCGCTCGCCCCGCTCGCGGAGGTTCCCGCCGCCGCGCGAGCGCCGTGCCACGACGGCGACGTCGGCGAACTCGGCGGGGATGGGGGCCTGCGGCTTGTGCAGCGTCACCTCCACCGCGTGGGCGCCGGGTGCCATCTCCATGACGCCGTCGGCGATCCGCGAGGCCACCGTCTCGATGAGGTCACAGGACGGACCGGCGACGACATCGCGCGCGAACAGCGCGAGTGCGCCGTAGTCGACCGTGTCGGCCAGGTCGTCGGAGGCGGCCGCGGCGGTGAAGTCGGTCCACAGGACCAGATCCACGAGGAAATCCTGGCCGTCCCGCTTCTCGTGGTCGAAGACCCCGTGGTTGCCGCGCACCTTCAGTCCGCGGAGTTCGATGCGGTCGGCCATCAGCGCGCTCCCGCTCGTCCGGCCGCCCACGCGGCGGCGACCCGCACCGCGTCCGCGCTGGGGGCGACCTCGTGGACGCGCACGGCCCACGCACCGGCGGCGGCCGAGAGCGTGGTGATCGCCGCCGTCGCCGGGTCCCGGCCCGCCACCGCGCGGGGCCGCCCGTCGGGCTCCGGCAGGAGGGAGCCGAGGAAGCGCTTGCGGGAGGCGGCCACGAGAACCGGGAACCCGAGATCGACGAGCCGGTCGAGCCCGTGGAGCAGAGCCCAGTTGTCCTCCCCGTTCTTGGCGAAGCCCAGCCCGGGGTCGAGGACGATGTCCGCGGCGTCGATCCCCGCCGCGAGGGCGGCGTCGGCCCTGCGGGCCAGGTGGTCGCGCACCGCGCCCACGACGTCGTCGCCGTAGTCGGCACGTCCACCGGCACCGGCCCGGTACTCGTCCGGGGACACCCAGTGCATGAGGATGACCGATCCCCGGTACTCGGCGACGACCCGGAGCATGTCGGGATCGGCGAGCCCGCCGGAGACGTCGTTGATGATCGCCGCGCCCTCCTCCATCGCGCGGGCGGCGACCCGGGAACGCATGGTGTCCACCGAGACCGGTGCGAACCCGGAGACCTCGCGCACCAGCGGCACGACGCGCTGTTCCTCGTCGGACTCCTCGACCCGCAGCGCGCCGGGCCGGGTGGACTCGCCGCCGATGTCGATGAGGTCCGCGCCCTCGGCGACCATCCGCCGGGCGTGCGAGACCGCGTCGTCGAACGCCAGATGCCGTCCACCGTCGGAGAAGGAATCCGCCGTGACGTTGAGGACCCCCATCACCGCGCAGTACTCGGGGCGGGGCAGCCGACCGGGCGTGCTCACGTCCCGCGCAGGAGGCCGAGTGCCTCCGCCCTGGTGGAGGCGTTGGACCGCATGATGCCGCGGACGGCCGATGTCGTGGTGACCGCACCCGCCTTGCGGATCCCGCGCATGGACATGCACAGGTGCTCGCACTCGATCACGACGAGCACGCCGGAGGGGTCGAGCTTGTCGACCAGCGCGTCGGCGACCTGGCTGGTGAGGCGCTCTTGGACCTGGGGGCGCTTGGCGTAGAGGTCCACGAGGCGGGCGAGCTTGCTCAGACCCGTCACCGCGCCCGACTGCCCGGGGATGTAGCCGATGTGGGCGACCCCGTGAAACGGGACGAGATGGTGCTCGCACGTCGAGTAGATGGGGATGTCACGCACCAACACGAGCTCGCGGTGGTCCTCGTCGAAGGTGCGGGAGAGCACCTCGGAGGGGTCCGTGTACAGGCCGGCGAACACCTCGCGGTAGGCCCTCGCCACCCGGGCGGGCGTGTCCTGCAGTCCCTCGCGGTCCGGGTCCTCGCCGACGGCGATCAGCAGCTCACGGACAGCGGCCTCCGCGCGGGCGGCGTCGAAGACCTCCCCCGTGGGCATCGAGCGCGCGTCGGCGGGGGGTATGTGGTCAGGGGTCGTCATCAATCCTCTTCTCGCACGAAGCGGCCGCGGCGGTCAGTCCTCACGTTCCCACGGCGGTTGCCAGTCGGGGTCCTTGTCCTCGCGGCGGTGTGAACCACCGCCCGGGACGTCGGAGCCGGGGGCGACGTCCGTCTCCCCGTCTCCCGCCCGGGACCAGGCGCGGTTCGACGGCTCGGCGGGGTGTTCGCGACGGTCGCCGCCCTCGGGGCCGCCCCATCCGTCGGTGGGTCGACCGTTCACGGGCGCGGCGGGCAGACGCGTGGTCTCCGCCCCGCTCGGCCCGCGGTC
>NZ_KV823661.1:0-29745 GCF_001815995.1 Dietzia sp. HMSC21D01
GGTAATCGATGTCTCCATCAAACCCGGGGCCCTTCAGTCAGAGAGTTCCGAACCAGCAAGGAAGACCGCGATCCATGGCGGCACCACGGGGGTTCGACACCACGACCCGGGGAGCGGGCGTTGCGGATATCAAGGCCCTGGTTTCGAAGCCGGTGGTCGGCTGTCGTTGACGAGTTCGTCTTCGACGATTTCGGGTAACTGCTACGCCTCTTGAGCGTCTTCGCATTCGACGGGCGGGTCGTCGCCGATGTCGCCGTGGAGATGCCAGTGATGGGACCAGTCGACGTACCCGGCGACGGCGACCGCGAGGTCGGCGATCCCGGGCAAGAGGCCACTCGTGCACCGAGTTGGCAAATGAAGTCACTTCGCTGTCGACTGTTCATGGGACAGACACCATCACACAGCGCGATTACGCTACGAACCATCCGGCGCGCAAGTCAAGTTGCATATTGTGACTACCGACACTACTCGCCAGGTGCCAGACGTGACGCATCCCGCGTCACCAAACCCATGGAGGGAATCATGTCCGCAACCCTGCTGGACGATGTCAAAGCAGACCGGATCTCGTTCACCGTCGACTCGCTGACACCGAGTCGAGCTGGCGTGACCGACCTCAGAGTGGTGCGGATCGGCACGCCGGAGGTCGAGGACACCCGAATGTGCGCACAGTGCGTGGGCGAGTGCAAGGTCTTTTGAGTCGCTGGGAGGAGGCGCGTCATGTCGTACAAGCTGGCTGACGAAGTGTTCGTCGTTCCCCACGCTGAGCATCCAGTGTTGTATGCCCCATTTGAAGGGATCGTGGCACGGATCGACCGCAGTGTTGCGGATGAGCTGGAATCGGTCACTTTGGGCGGCGCGCCTCCATCCCCGGAACTCGTGTCAACTCTAGATGCGCTGGGACTGATGGTCCCCGACTCGTCCCCTTCACCTGCAATCACGGCCGAATGGAACGAAACTTTCGCACCGCTCGGCGTCGTGTATATGGTCACCGCGGCCTGCAATCTGCGATGCGAGTACTGCTATGCCGACGCCGGCGACTACCCGGTCAATCTCTACGATCGCCAGATGGCGCGTGATGCCGCAAAGCTTGTGGTCGACAATGCAGCGGAGCAAGGTGCACCGACCGCCTATTTGAATTTCCACGGCGGTGGCGAGCCTACGCTCGACTTCGACCTCATCCAGTCCACGGTCGAGTGGGCTCGCGAGTACGCCGCGTCGACTTACGGGGCCGGACTCCACGTCAGTGCCTCGATGGTGACGAATGGACTCATCGCCAATGCCAAAGCCGAGTGGATTGCCGACAACATGGACTCGGTCCAGGTCTCGCACGACGGTCCCGCGGCGGTCCACGATCTCCAGCGCCCGACCCTCAAGGGAGGGAGTTCCTATGATCGTGTCCGCGAAGTAATCGAGCTCCTCAGTGGTCGTGTCCCGGATCTCATGATCAAGGCGACCATTAGCCGGGCAGCCGTACGGTCGATGCCGGAGATCGCCAGGTATTTGTGTGAGTCCTTCGACCTCTCACGATTCCATCTCGGCCCTGTGCTCGGGACTGGCCGGGGACGCTCGACGATCTTCGGCGAGCCAGATGCGCAAGAGTTCGTCGAAATGTACTACAAAGCCCAGGCCATCGCGGACGAGTACGGGAAGCAGATCATCGTCTCGGGAGCCCTCAATACTTTCCCGAACATCCGGCGGACCTTTTGTGGTGTCACCGACCCGAACTTCTCGCTGACTGCCGACGGACACATCTCAAGCTGTTACGAGATCATGTACGACGACGATCTTCGTGCGCCGCACGCCTACTACGGCCGATACGACCGTGCTACCCGGACCTTTGAGGTCGACGGACACCGAATCGCCAAGTTGCGGCAACACGACATCAATCATGTCGAAAAATGCCGCGACTGTTTCGCCAAGTGGCAGTGCGCTGGCGACTGCCAGGCTCGGTGGTACAACTCCCAGACCGGAGATCTGGAGACAGGAGTCGACGTGCGATGCGACATCAACCGCACCCTGATCCGGGATCGGCTACTCGAGATCGTCAGCGTGAGCTAATCCCGACACGCCGGTCAGGGTCTGCCGAGTGCATCGACTTGGTGGTCCTCCTTGACGTCAGGAACGGGGAATCGCTTGCCTACAACTTCGACTTCGAGAACCTCCGCCTGGGGGCGATTGAACGGGCACTTTCGACTGCCGGATTCCCTTCTCGTCACACCACTTTCACCGATGCGCCGGCGGTTGTAGGGGCCGCGAGACGCCCCCTCGTTGTCCTCGACGCGTACTTCCGAGCGGCCGATGAAGTGGTCACGGCGTTGCGTGCTGTTCGGAAGGCGAATCCGTACGCGGAGATCGCATGTTTCGGACGTGCCGCAGCCACCCTCGCTCGCCTGCAGGGAGAGCTGGAGTTGGTCGACCATGTCTACTCCGGTGACGAGGTCGCCAGTGTCCTCGCGGCTATCGGCGCCCAGCACGATTCGTGGGACCGGGTCACCCCAGTTCGGAGGGGGATCCTTCACGTTCCGGAGAAACGGGTTTTCGATGTCGAGGCGACCCGAGGCTGTGCGCACTCGTGCACATTTTGTGCCGTCGACGCGGACCACAGGGCCTCCCGCCCGCAGGTCTGGCGGGCACGTCCACCTGAGGACGTAGTCGCCGAGATTGTCGATACTCGTCGGTCGACCGGGATGAACAGGGTCCAGTTCGTCGACGACAACCTCCTCGGTTCCCCTCGCGACGCGGAGGGCTGGGCATCTGCCCTGTCGAAAGGCCTCGTGGAGCAGGCCTCGGGGACGGCGTTCTCCTTCTACGGACGCCTCGACGGGCTTCTCTTGCGCTGCTTGGGACGAATGGTCGAGGCGGGCCTCGTCCAAGTTCACGCAGGTGTGGAGTCCGGAAGTGACACCGTGCTGAGAAGACTCCGCAAGGGGCTGACCACCGCCCAGATGGAGAAGGCCCTGTCGGCACTCGACTCTCACGGGGTCGAACTGATCGCGTCGCTAATTGTGTTCGAGGCGCGGACCACCCCCGGTGAACTGGTGGAGAGCCTGGATTGGTTGATGGACTGGGGTATGGCTCGATACTTCTCACTATCTACTGCGATTCCGTTCCCCGGAACACGTCTACGAAGCGAATACGAGTCGGCCGGGATCCCGATCGATGTCGACCGAGGTCGTCTGGGGTTCCCAACAGCGGTTCGCTTCCCCGATCCCAGGGTGCAGGAGATTTTCGACATCGCCAAGGAAAGGGAGCTCACGGCGGATTTCGATGTCGAGTGGCACATGCGGAAGCGGTTCGCCTACGAAGAAATGCTGGGCTCGATCGACGACCCGAGGCCCACGTGGCTCGCTGATCTCACCGAGTTCAGGCTCCGACAGATGGTGGAGATTCGTGACCACGCAGCCACCTTCGAGTGAGACCGTCCCCGCCGAGGTCTTCGATGCCGTAGCGCTCGCCCACGACCACATGAGATGGGACCGGGAACCAGGAACCTTCGACGCGTCAGTTCTGGAGGTCCTGGAAGGAATCGCCGCCTCGCGTCGAGGAAAGGCATTATTCCTGGGCTGCGGATCTGGCCGTGAAGCTGCTTCGTTCTCCGCGAACGGTTGGGACTGCGTTCTCGTGGACTACTCGCCGACGATGCTCGAACTCGCTCGGGAGCGGCTTGGGACCAACGGAATAGAATTCGTCCTGACCTCAGTCGATGAATATCTGGACACCTTGGACGATCGATTCGATTTCGTGTCCATGGTAGGCGAGGTGCTCGGCTATGTCCCTGACCCGCCAGCTCTCCTGGCCGCCGCAGCCTCCGTCGTCGACAGCCTCGGGGTACTCATCGTGACTTGGGCTGACGCAGACCGTCTGGGCGTGGGTACATTGCGAGGGGACGTGGCGAGTTTCCACGAGAAGGGGGACCTCCACATCTCAGCGTGGACGGCAGAAATTTATGGCCGATGGGCTCTCGCGGCCGGCTTGGCCGTCGGCACCGAGCTCGGTGCGTATTCAGAGTCACCGAGACGATGCTGGATCCATTGATCCTCTCCACGTCAGCCGCGCCGGAGTCACCGCGCCCTGCTTCGCCATTCAGACCTCACCTCCCCTGCCGCCGACCCGCTCCAATGCAATGGACGACCTTGACTATGGAACGGCGGACTCGTCCACGCCGATCGCGGCGTCGCGGAGGCTTACAGCGCTGCGAAGTAGGCGGAAGGCCACCTCTGACCAGAACTCACGACGCTGCTCGCCCCCTCGAGGGTGGTTCACGATTTGAGCAATCATTCCGTCTCTCTTGCCGCGCGGACACATCATCAGAGAATTCGGAAGGCCCCTCCACGAGGTATCGCCACGGCTGTCCCCTGAACTGATGACATTCAGACCTTTCCTCATGGTCCGCTGATTCCGGTCATACGCTGAAACGGTGACCGATTCGAACTTCTCGCTCTCCGACGTCGACGATGTATTGGCCCGCGAGTTGCCGTGGCTCGACGACGACACCCTCGACGACCTCACCCGCTTGGTACGCCGCGACTTCCGGATGTGGTTCTCCGCGTCCTTCGACCAACGTCTCGGCGAGGCGAAGGTCGACGAGTTCGAGGCCATGGTCGACGCCGGCGACGAGCCCGGCGCACAGCGGTGGCTCACGCAGCACGCGTCGGACGACAGCGAGGCTGTCGCCACCAAGCTGAACGAGCTCGTCCGCGAGGCGGTGGACCGGGTCGAGTCGGTCCGCTGCGTCCTCGACACCGCCGGGCACTCCGAGACCGATCCCGTCGGTTTCGACGCACCCGACGCCCCAGACGCTGCTGCACCCGAGACCGGCGGCACACTGCCGGATTGGGATGCGGCGTACCACTACATCGGAGCCTGTACGCCACTCGGCTCGTCCCCCCGGCGATGCTGCGCATCGTCATCGGAACCGGCAACGGCCGTTCTCAGCCGATCACCATCCACGACCAGCACGGGCGCTGGTTGGAGTTTCGTTCGGCGGTCGGCGAGCCCGTCGAGGAGGGCGCACTGCGCGCGATCGCCACCGAAGCCTGGAAGTGGGTCGGGATCGGGGTCGCCCTGGCTCCGAGCGGCTACGCGCTCGTACGGACCGCACTGCCCTACGACGGGCTCACAGAGAAGGCCCTCGAGCGCGTCCTCGACCTCATCGTCGAGGCCGCCGACCAGATCGAGGCTGCCCTGTCCGACGACGACCGGTTCTGACCGCCTCCGGGCCGAGAGGACACACGATGGATGACAAGACCGATCTGCTCGCCAGGCTCCGGGAGCGACTGCCCCGGCTCGACGAGGGCGAGCTGCTGGAGCTGGGCAGGCGCGCATTCGAGGAGATGGAGCAGCGCGTGGGTGAGCGCCTCTCCGCCGGGTTGACCGATGCCCAGCTCGACGAGTTCGAGAAGATCATCGACGGCGGCGACCACGACGCCGCGCACAAGTGGCTCGTCACCACCCGGCCGGACTACCGGGACGTTGTCGCGCAGGAGCTCGACCGGATTGTGGACGAGGTGGTCGAGACCGTCACCTCGGCCGAAGGCCCCGAGGAGGAGTCCGGGGAGCCGGACGCCGCGCCCGCCGCCGAGGCCGTCGAGTCGGTCCGCACGGATCCGGACCGGAAGCGAGCTCAGCCCGCCACGCCTGAGGACGACTCCGCCATCCGCATCCGCGACTGGAAGGAACTCAAGCACCATCTCCACTCGCGACTCGTCTGTCGACTGCGCGGCGACGACATGCTCACCACTCTCATCTCACTGCCCCAGGGGCGGTCATAACTCGTCTATGTCCGCGCCGTGAACGACACCTGGGCGGAGGCGAGTTCCGGGATCGGACGTTCACTCGACTCTGATGCCATCTCTACGGCCCTGAGCGCTCTCACCGACTGGATCGGCATCGGCGCGGCCTCGGCGGAGGACCTGCTCGTCGCCCGACACGGTCTGCAGTACGAGGGTCTCACCGTCGCCTCCGCCCTACGCGGGGTGTTCGCCGTGGCACAGGCCGCCGATGAGGCCGAGCAGGCGGCTACCGGCGGCGACGACTTCTGATGCCCGACGAAGCGACGACGAACGTGATCAGGGTCATAGACCTGCGCATTCTCGGGAAGGAGATGTTCGACCCCACTCAGTGGGGGATCGTGGGGCCGAGGTTCGTCGAACGGATGACCGAGGTCCTCCGACTGCTCCACCGCGTGAGCGAGGGGCGGGCGTCGCTTCTCGACGTGCCCCGAGTCCTCCGGGACACCGACTTCGTCGACAGCCTGGCGGGTTCCCTCGCCGTACCCGACGCGGACCTCCAGGCGTGGCTCAAGGCCGAGAAGCTGACCCGCAGGTCCAGCGAGTTCGGCGAACTCAACGCCTGAGTAAACTCCAAGTTCATCAAGTTCAGCGGCACCCCTGCCATGAAGGGGGTCCTCGGAACCGGGGAGAACTCGATCGACTGGACCGAGGTCATGGACTCGGGCCGGATCGTCCTCGTGGACCTCTCCAAGGCCGCGCTGGGCGAGACCTCGTCTCGACTACTCGGGTACCTGCTACTCAACTCGTTCTGGACCTCGGCACTCCAGCGCAAGTCTGATCGGACGTTCTCACTCTTCGTCGATGAGGTGCAGTCCTTCTCCTCGTCAACCCTGCCGGACATGCTCTCCGAGGGCCGGAAGTTCAGGCTGTCGGTGATCGTCGCCCACCAGTACCTCGGGCAGCTCGACACGAGGCTCCGCAACGCTCTCGACGGCAACGTGGGCACGACGCTGGCCTTCGGCTGCTCCGCCTCTGACGCGCCCGAGATCGCCGCCCGCTTCGGTGGGCTACTCACCACCCCTCGACCTTCGCCACCCTGCCCGGTATGACCGCCATCACCATGCGCACCGCCGGCGGCGTCGCATCCACCCCCTTCTCGTTGGTCGTGGACCACAACCAACGAATGGACGCCAGGGGCCACGGGGCGAAGCGGTTCACCGAGGTCGAGCCCGTGGTCCGGACGAGAACCCTCGAGGCGCTGGTCGAGCCCCACCGTGACGCCGTCGGCCTCTTCGAGGAGCCGCACGCGACGCGGATGACGGAGCGGATCAAGAACGTCCGGGAGACGGGGAATCCCGGGATCGGCAAGAAGACGGGTTCGGGTTTCCTCGACGACTGGCTCGTCGAGCGGACCAAGCGCCCGCCGACACCGTCCGGCGACCCGTCGTGACAGCCGCGGGGATCCTTCACGTGGCGCTGTGACTCGACGATGTCCTCCGCTTGGAGGACAGACGCGCGGCCGCTACCGGTCTAGCGTCGATCCACAGGGTCCCCCATTGTTCGGGATCCGACCCTGCGCGGGGCCCCTTCGCACCACCCGAGGAGCAATCATGTCCGCTTGGCAGAATCTCATCAACTACATCGAGAGCAACTTCAGGGTCGCTGATCACGTGCGTTCCGACAACGGTGACGTGATCGGACTCAGGCTGCATTTCTCCGTGGCGGACGACCGCAAACAGGTCGTCTTCGTCTTCGTCCAGACTCTGATGGACGGCGACGAGGAGTGGATCGAGATCGAGTCCCCCATCGGACGGTTCGGCGAGATCAGCCTGGCCGACGCATTGGAGAAGACCTCCAACATGGTCTGCGGGAACCTCGGCAAGACCGGAGACCACGTCACCCTCGTCCACAGTGCCCCGATCGAGAACCTCGATGTCAACGAGTTCGAGCGCCCTCTGCGCCTGATCGTGACCTCCGCCGACCGGCTGGAGCGGGAGCTCACCGGAGCCGACCGCTACTGAGACCACTGCCCGGAGCCGCCGGGCGATGAACGACGAACGGAGCCCCCGATGAACTGCCGCAAGTGCCACAAGCCCGTCCACCCCTGCCCCGTCTGCAAGGGCGGACCAGGGACCGGGATGTTCGGCAAGCTCACCTGCTCGACGTGCAACAACACCGGCTTCTTGTGCCATCGACACGACGGCTACTGGAAGTAGCCCCTCAACCGCGGCCTGAACCGTGACGGCGGTCATCGGAGTTCTGACCCTCGTCGGGCTCCTCGGGTTCATCATCGCCCTCATGGCCGGGGTGGTCCCTCACGCGGACCGCTTGGCGTCCGTCGGAAGTCCGGCGTCCCACGCCATCCTGGAGAGTCTGGTCGGTGCGGTCGCCGTGGCCACGCTGCTCGCCGAGGTGTCGGAGGGGAGCTTCGGTGCCGCCACGGTCGGAGCCGGGCTAGGTCTCATCTCCGCGATCCGGGTGCGTGCGCCGGAATGGGCATCGCTCAGCGCGGCCTTCTCGATCCTCTATGGCGCGGCCGGGGTCTTCGCGGCGGTGATCGCGGTCATCGGGATGTTCGACTCCGGGTGCGCCGGCGAGACGCCTGTCCACCCCGTCGTGATCTCCCTCCTCGTCGCGGCCGTCGCCGCGTTGTCACTGACCTCGAGTTTTTTCAGTTTCTCCGCACTGTCACCGGGCAGGCTCTCCGCCGTCGGCGTGGGTTGGTTCGCGTCTGCGGAGACACTCGCGGTCCTGTCCTCTCCCGTGGGACTCCAGCTGTTTCCCACCACTGCCTGGTACTTCATCGGCCTCGTGCTCTTCTCGATCGTCGTGGGGCTGGGCCTTGGTGTCGCCCCGGAACCGGTGTTCATCCTGGTATCCGTCGCCTTCCTCCTCGCCACGGCGAGCACCGCCACCTCGTCCGATTCGACGTGTCAGGTACCGCACGCCATGACCGCGGTCACCGTGTTGCTGTCCTTCCTCGCCGTCCACCTGCTCGTCGGCATGGTCCTGCGGATGGTGAGATGACACCCATCGCGACCCGGCCGGATATTCATCCGTTCAGACGACAGCGCGAACCACGTCCTCAGGAGACAATCAGGAGCGATTCGCGCCGGCCGCACGGTGCATAGAGACGAGTCGAACAATCGGACACGCTGATGAGTGGAGTGGTGGTCGGACCGTGACGAACAGCATGATCGCCCTCGCACTGCTGGCTGACACACAGGTGACGAGAGCCGTCCACGAGGCGGACGAGGCCCGCGCGGACGCGCGAGCCGAACTGGAGGCCAGACTCCGGCAGGAGGCCGCCGAGCGCGCACGCCAAGAGGAGGCCGCGCGCCGCGCCTGGGGGGAATACGACGCACGCCACCACAACGCAGTGAACGCGGTTCGTGCCAGCGGCACCGGCATCGTCAGCGGCAGCGTCCTCGCCGGAATCCTCGCTCTGGCCCTCATGATTCTCGGGGTGTGGATCTGCACGACTCTGCGTCTGGTGTTCCCGACCACCTTTGAAGAGGCGGACTACTATCGCGCGGTCAACGGAATCGGGCACGCGATCAACGGATGGCTGTGGCTGATGATCCTGGTCGCGATCGTGTGCGGAGTGGTCGCCCGCTGGGCGCCTGTCGCCACGTGGCTCACCGTCGCAGTGATCGGGTGGGCGGTGTACAAGTCAGCGCCCGCCGCCAGCTCACCGGGCGGTATCGGTTTCGTCTTCTCCGACCTCGTCCTCGACCTCGGCATGGTTTCCGTACTCCTCTTCACAGCCATCTGCCTGGGACTCTTCTGGATCCTGGCACTCACCTACGGCCAGGCGGATCGCGCTCGTGAGTCCCGACTGGGACTGGAAAAGGCCCAGGAGAATCTCCGGGGAGTCGAGGCCAACCCTCCGTCCGTCCCGCGCCCCGCGCCCGTCTCCGGGCTGCCGTCATGAGCGGCCCCAAGGGGATCGAGTACGAGATCCAGCAGGCACGGTTCCGCGAGGAACGTGCGCTCGCGGACGCGCAGGCCGGATGGAGGCGGTTGACGGCGGCTGTCCGGCGATTCCGGATCGGGTGCGAGGTCACCGGACATACGGACCTCTTCGTGGAACTGCCTGTGACCCCGACCGGAGACTCCGCGCCGTGGCGCCGCGCCTGCGAACAGGTGAGGCAACGGCTCGAGCGCTCCCAGGCGGAGTTCGACCGACGACGCCAGGAGGAACTGCACCGCCGGGTGGAGCACGACATCTCAGCGGCTGTCGCCGAACTGAAGAGGTCGGAAGCAATCCGGATCGCCGCCGCTCTCGACGCCGCCCGCGCTCACGCGGCGGAGGTCGAGACATCCTCGACCGTCTCCGACGCCGTCACCGATCGGGGGCCGACGCGCGAGGACGTCAGGAAGTCGGTCGACGCCGAGCTCCGTCGACTCACCGAACACTCTCCTGAGCTCACCAGCCTCGGGGCCCTCATCATCGCAGAAGACCCCCGACGCTCGCGGCTGCTCGTCGCCGACCTGGCAGGTCGGGTCTCAGCCGCCAACCGCGTGGCCGCCACGAGACGCGAGTACGCGCGCACCATCGACGACCTGCGCGCCAAGGCGGAATCGATCGCGGCGGAGGCCGGCGTCGTCGGTGGGTCTGATCCGTCCCTGTACCTGGATCGCGCCGAGACGACCATTGCTGCGGGCGGCGATCCGGCCGCCGACCTCCGGACGGCGTCCGACATCGTCGTCGGACTCGAACGGTTGGCCGCCACGGGCTCCGAGCGTCGCTTCGTGATGCGCGCCGTCACCGAGAGCCTCGCCGAGCTCGGCTACACGGTGCACGGCACCGAGGTGGGGACCGCGGAGACACTCCTGTTCCGGTCGAGTGCGGCCGCGACGGACACCCATCTCGTCAGGGTGGAGGTCGACGGCGAGGAGGTCGGGATCCGCACTGTCCGCACCTCCGGATCCACCACCCGACTGCAGGACATGGCGGCCGACGAGTCCCTGTGCGCCGACCTCGACCCGTTCCTGGCCGGCCTGTCCGACCGTGGGGTCACCAGCGGGCGGATCCGCCGGACGGAGGCCGGGGTCGTCTCCCCGCCTGTCGTCGCTGTGCGGGAGTCCGGGGCGGGCACCCGCGGCGAGGCCACGGCGGCCACGACCGACGCCGCCGCGGCAGCGCGACGTCGCCGCGCCCGGACCACTCGCCAGCAGCAGGGAGGCACGCGATGACCTCGCCCGCGCCCGCCGCCGTCCAGCTCGAGGCGCTGCCCTCATGGCTCCGGGAGATCGACGTCACCCTGAGCGTCAATCCCCAGGTGCTCGTGACCGGCAATCTCCGGGACGACATCCTCATCCCCGAGCCGGGGCGTCCGTTCCCGTCGATCTTGTCCGTGATGGACGCGATCGTCCTGGTCCTGCGTACGGCAGGTCACACACGGGTCATCGGTTTCGACCCCGTCGACGGGGCCCGCGCGCTCGTGGCCGACGAGACCACCGAACGGCTACTGGGCAGGCTGGAGAACATCGAGGCGGAGTCGGTCACCGCCCTACGCCACCGTCAGCTCGCGGACCTCCTGCGCGCGGTGACCTCCTCGCCGGAGCCCTGCTGCCTCGTCGTGGACGGGGCGTCCCGCCTCGCGGGGGGGCTGGACTTCGCGGAACCGGAGTTCCACCACACGCTCTCCACCGCGGAGAAGGTCCTGTCCACCGCCGTGCGTCATCCTGTCCCGGGCCCCCACCGGGCGCAGCTGTACAACGCGGTGTTCTGGCTGCTCGACAGAGAGGGCGATCTCCCACACTGGCTCAGCGCCTCCCAACTCACCCGCGTGGTCTCGGTGCCGGAGCCTGCGCTCGGCCAGCGCCGGGAGGCTGCCGCCAGGGTGGCACCGTCGCTGCCCGGATACGCCGACCTCGACGACACCGGCAAGACCGAGTTGCTCGACACCTTCGCCTCGCTCACCTCCGGGCTGACCCTGCGGTCGATCGCCGAGATCTCGCGGCTGGCGATCGACCGGGGAATCGGGGCCGCCGAGCTCGGCGACGCGGTGCGCACCTTCCGAGTCGGGGTACCGGACAACCCGTGGCGCGACGAGGCTCTCCGCGACCGGATCGGCAACGGCGAGGAACTCCTGGGCCGCAAGGTCAAGGGCCAGCCCGCAGCCGTCCGCAAGTCCCTCGACATCCTGATCCGGGCGTCGATGGGTCTTGCCGGCGCCCAGACATCGGGCAACGGAAGCCGTCCGCAGGGCGTCCTGTTCTTCGCCGGCCCGACCGGTGTCGGAAAGACCGAGTTGGCCAAGACCACGGCCGAGCTGGTCTTCGGCCGCTCCGACGCATTCCTCCGCTTCGACATGAGCGAGTTCTCCTCCGAGCACGCAGAGGCACGGCTCATCGGCGCGCCCCCCGGCTACATCGGCCACAACGCCGGCGGCGAACTCACCAACGCCGTCCGGCAGCAACCCTTCCGGCTCATCCTCTTCGACGAGATCGAGAAGGCGCATCCTCGCATTCTGGACAAGTTCCTCCAGGTCCTGGAGGACGGCCGGCTCACCGATGGCAACGGTTCCACGGTCTACTTCACCGAATCCCTCATCGTCTTCACCTCCAACCTCGGCGTCTACGTCGAGGAGAACGGTGTCCGCGTACCGGTGGTCAAGCGCGGCAGCCCCTACACGGTGGTCGAATCCACGATCCGCGCTGCGGTGTCGGATCACTTCGTCAAGGAGATCGGCCGGCCGGAGTTGCTCAACCGGATCGGCGACAACATCGTGGTATTCGACTTCATCGACGAGTCGACCGCGGAGATACTGGTCCCCCTGTTCGTCGGCAACGTCAGGGACCGCGTGCTCGCGCAGACCGGTCACCACATCGAGCTGAGCGACGCCGCCACGGAGACGCTCGTCGCGGAGGCGGTGACCAAGCTCGACTTCGGTGGTCGTGGGGTCGCGACCGCCGTCGAGTCGATGCTCGTCAACCCACTCGCCCGCGCACTGTTCGCCCTACCCCCCGGCAGGACCGACTGGAGGGTCGAGTCCATCGAGCGCGACGCCGGTGGATGGGCGGTGCGACTCGCATGACCGCCATCCTGCTCTCCCGTCTCCATCACCCCGTGGAGTCGCTGGGATTCGGGCGACGCGCGGGAATCTGGTTCCAGGGGTGCACGGTCCACTGCCCCGGATGCGTGTCCGTCGACACGTGGCGCCCGGACCGTGCCACGGAATGCGCCGTCGACGACGTGCTCGGGTGGCTCGCCGCCCTCGACGATCCGCTGTTGGACGGGATCACGATCTCCGGCGGAGAGCCGACGGATCAGCCGGCGGCGCTCATCGCTCTCCTGTCCGGCCTCGGCGAGTGGATCGCCGAGCAGGACCGTGAGATCGACATCCTGCTCTACAGCGGTCGAGAACTGTCCGGCATCCACGACCTCGCACCCGGAGTTCTCGAGCTCGTCGACGCCGTGGTGAGCGGCCCGTTCGTCGCCGACCTCGCCGGCGCGGACGCCCTGCGCGGATCCTCCAACCAAGAGGTCACGCCGTTCACGGCCCTTGGCGGGCTCCGTTACCACGCCGCGTCGCTCGAGGCCGACTACGGACAGCAGCGATCCCGCATGGCGGTCCACGTGGACGGCACATCGATCTGGATGGTCGGCATCCCCCTGCCTGGCACCATGACCGCGCTGTCCGACAGACTCCGCGAGCGCGGGGTGGGCCTCGTCAAGGAGTCGTGGCTCTCATGAGTGACGTCATCGCCTGCCCCAACCCCGACTGCGGCCTGGAGATGGACCGCACTGTGTTGGCCATGTGCACCAGCTGCGGGACGGACCTGTGGGCGATCCCCCCACGTGCTGCAGCGACGACGCCCGCCCCCGCGGCGGCGGCACCAGTCGCACCCGGATCGGTCCCTGCTGCTCCCGCTCCGCAGTCGGTGGGCCCCGCACTTCTCCGACTTCCCGGCGGCAGCGCGGTGGTCGTGCCCTCGGACGGACTGCCCGTGGCCCTCGGCCGCGACCCCTCCTTCGCGGACGCCGCCGCGTTCGCCTCCTTCGACAACATCTCGCGCCGACACGCGACGGTCTGGTTCGACGGGACCACCCTCGAGGTCAAGGACAACGGTTCCGCCAACGGCACATGGGTGGACGGCCGCCGACTCGAACCCGACGTCCGCACCGAGGTCGGCCCACATCAGAGCCTCCGGCTCGCTTCCGACGTGACCGTGACGATCGACAGGGGGACCGCGTGAGGATCCGCATCGAGGGAATCTCGCACCGCGGGATGGTCCGCGACCACAACGAGGACGCGTTCGGGTGGCGGGGCCTCGCCGTCCAGACCGACGACGGCCCCCCGCTGCTCACCGAGCTCGAGGTGACCAGGCCGATCACGATCGTGGTGTGTGACGGCATGGGCGGGCACGCCGGCGGTGACCGCGCGTCCCTCATGGCCACCAGGCTGATCGGCTCCGACTCGGTGGTCGGCAGCACTGCGGACCACCACGACACCGCCGTCCGCCTCCGCGAGGCCATCCGGGAGACCTCCGAGGTGCTCAATGCGTTGCCCACCGGCGCTCAGGAGGGGGCGACCCCCGGGTGCACGGTCGTGGGCGCCACAGTCTTCCCGGACGGGAGCGTCCTGGTCTTCAACGTGGGTGACTCCAGGGCCTACACGCTCGACGACAGCATCCTCTCCCGGCTCACCGAGGATCACCGGCGCGAGGGAGGCAACACGCTCACCCAGGCGCTCGGCGGCGGAGCCAGGGTCGTGCTTGAACCCTCGTTCTACTCGCTTCGGCTCGGTTCCGTACCGGGAGTGGTCCTGTGCACGGACGGGCTCGACGACTACGTGGATCAGGGCGGGATCGAATCCGCGATGGCCGAGGACCTTCCGGACCTTCCTCTGCGCCTACGCAATCTCGCGCTCGCCGGGGGTGGCGGCGACAACGTCACCGTGGTGCAGGTCGGCCTCGTGCCGGAGCCGGCGGATTCCGAGACCGCGCCGCCCGGCACCGACGGGACCGATCTCGAACCGGAAAGAGACGCAGAGGCGCGCCCGACCGACACCACTGCGATGACGGAGAAGAACGATGTCTGACGATTCCGCCCTCCCCGATGCCACCACACCTGTGGACGCGCCCGAGGATTCGCGCGACACGGGGACGTCTCGCCTGCGCGGCTCGCTGTTGAGGGCCGCCGGGACGGGTTCGACCTCGTCGTCGTCCCCCGCTTCTCCACCTCCTCCCCCGGCCCCGAGCCCGCCGGCTACCCGGCTCGAATCGCCGAGGACTCCGACTCCCCCACCTACGCGGATCGATGCTCCGTCGACGCCCACCTCTCCACCGACGCGCATCGAGTCCCCCGGCCCCTCCTCGTCCACTCCATCGACACGGCTGGAAGGGACCCTCACGCGCAGCGGTGCCGCCCCCACCCGCTCCGACTCGCCGCCCGCCACGCGTGTCGAGTCCCCGTCCCGGCTCGGCGGAACGCTCGTCGGCAGGGCCACGGGCGCACACCTGCGGGAGAACCTTCCGCCCGGTCTGGCCGCCAAGTACACGCTGATCAGCGAGCTCGGTGCCGGCAGTGAGGCCCGCGTCTACCTCTGCGAGGACTCCTCCGGCAGGCACGTCGCGATCAAGCTGTACTTCCACACCCCGACGTTCTCCTTCGATCCCCGGGACGAGAAGTACCGCAGCCGCTTCACCCACGAGCACGCCGTCGAGCTGATCGACCGAGAAGTCGATCACGGGGTGACCTATGAGGTCCTCGAATACTGCGCCGACGGCACTCTGGCCGATCTCCTCGCCGCATCTCCGCGTAGCGGTGACGCCGGGTTCGCGGACGAGGTGCTCACCGAACTCGCCGACGCGCTCGAGTGTCTCCAGTCCTCCACCGACGGTCCCGGGCTGGTCCACGCGGACGTCAAGCCGAGCAACATCCTCGTCCGCACCAGGGCGCCCTTGGACCTGGTGTTCACGGACTTCGGTCTGACCGTCGACCTGGGTGGCCGCTCCCGAATGACCAACACGGGGGCGGGCACGGTCGCGTACGCGGCGCCCGGCTCCGCGTACTCCCACCGCGCTGCCGACGACTGGTGGAGCCTCGGGATGATCCTCTACGAGATCATCGTCGGGCACGGATACTTCCAGTCTCCCGACGGGAGCACCCTCGGCGAACGTGCCATCGAGGAGCACCTGTACATCCAGGACATCGATCTCGCCGCGGTGACGGACTCCGGCATCCCGGAGTCCGACCGGTGGATACTCCTCCTCTCAGGGCTGCTCACTCGCGATTACGCGAAGCGCTGGGGAGCGGACGAGGTCCGCCGGTGGCGCGGCGGCGAGTCCCCGGAGGTGCACCGTGGAGCTCCCCCGGCCCCCCGCGTCACCGGCGGCACGGCCGAAGTCCGTCCTGCCCGCCCGCTCGTACTGTGGGGCGACCTGAAGGTCACCACCCCACACGAGCTCGGAGTAGCCTTCGCGGAGAACCCCTCCGCTGCCGCCCGCTCCGTGACCGGCACCGCGATCAACAGCATTCAGAAATGGTTGTGGCGTGACGCCGGACTCGACGACGCCCTCACCGACATCCGCGAGGATTGGCAAGCCGCCGAGACGGTCGCATACCTGACTGCCAGGCTCGCTCCCGAGCAGACGATCCGCTACCTCGGGTACGACATCAGCACCACGCCCGCCTTGCAGAACTCGTTCAGAGAGGCGGCCTCGGCCACCCGACGAACTGTGCAGGACTTCCGCACCCGCCTCTACGAGACCCGCCTTCTCGGTGCGCTTGCGGATCCGGTGTACCGGCCGACCTACGACTCCCTCGACGCTAATTGGCACGACGTGACCCAGCTCGCGTACGACGAGGCCGAGGACAGGGGAATCGGACTGGACGCCCAGGCGAGGCACGCGATTCGAGACAACGCGCTCCACGTGTTCTGCGGCGAGGGCTCGCGCGACTCCATCCTGTCAGGCATCGACGACCGCATCCGGTCAGCCGAGTACGCGCGCGAGGTCGACTGGTTCGACAGACTCGTGACCGACCTCGAGGAACGGCGGCGATGAGCGGGACGACCGACTCTCATGCGCTGGCGCTGGCGCTACTCGCGGACGCGTCACTGGCATCGGCGGTGCACAGGGGCGAGGAGCTCGTCGCGGACCGGCGGCGTCTCGAACAGGCACGGCGCGAAGAGGAGCAGCGGGAGCGCGAACGGCGCGCCGAGGAGGAGCGTCGGGAGGAGGTGGCCCGGCAAGCGGTGCTTCGTGAGGAGCGATCCTCGCGCCGCATGGTGTTCGGCGGCGCGCTCGCGTTGGGCGTGGTCGGGATCCCCGCCAAGTTCGGCGTGGACTCGTTCACCAGGGGCTCGATCGGGTTCCCCTACGACTTCATGCGCAGCGCGGCCAACTTCCCCGACGGGGATCTCCTCGTCGGCGCGATGGGAGTCGGGGTGTTCCTCATCCTGCTCGCCGGCGCTCTCTCGTTCGCATTCCGGGACTTTCCGCCGCACGTCAAGATCCTCGGGTACTCGGGCGTCGCCATCGTGGTGCTCAGCGGATTCCCGGTGGTGGTGGCTGTGGCCCTGGGGCTGGCGATCATGGCGCTGTTTATCGCCCTGGGCGTCTTCGTCTTCTGGATATTGATCAGCGCACTCACCGGGTGAGCGCGCCGCCTTACTCCTTCATCGGTCGAAAAAGGTAGGCCTGCACGCCAACACCGACCGCGAACGCCGCGACCGCAGACATGATCGTCACCCCGAGGTAGCCCCAGGCGATCGAGCCTTGGACTGCAGACTGAGCAAGAAAGTAGACGAAAACTCCCGTAGTGAATCCTTGCAGAAGCGCTTGAACGGTAGCCACGCACCCGATCACCCCGAGAATCGTCCGGGCGGTGCGGCGCGACCCACCTACTGCTCTGACGGTCCACGCCCGTTCGACCACGACGATGATGATCGCCAGAAGGAGAAGCACGACGGACGGAGACTCCTCAGACCACAGCCCGCCGAGCTTCTCGATGATCCACCGTGAAGCGCCCACGATCCACCTGATGACTGACCATGCGTCCTGTGGCAGCTGAGGTGAACGGAGGACAGGAATTGCAGCACCCACCAACTGAATGGCCAGGATCGCGACAATCGCAAGAATCTGAAGGCCGAAGGGCCCCCCGGACGAGTCAGTGGACTTGGCGACGGTCATAGTCCGACTCCGGGGAAGTATCGTGCGACGGCGGTGAACATTCCGAACAACAGAATCGCATTGGACAAGGCCCAGAATATTGCGGACCCCACACCGGAACCGCCGCCGCTCTCCGGACGGGGAGCGGGTGCCGGGGAGGCTGTCCGGCGTTTCGGGTCGGTCGGTCGCACAGCTGGTCGGGGTGCGAGTGAAGCAAGGTCACCGGCGGGGCGGGGACGTGGAGGAATCCCGGACTTGCCCTTCTTCGTTCGATTCCTAGCAGCGGGCGAGGACACGGGCCTGCTCGGTGCGCTTTGCGTCGACGCGCTCTTGGTCGGCGCGGTGCGCGTCGGCCGTCGAGCGTCGCACACCACACACGTCCTGGCGCCGGGCGCATTCGACGTCCGACAGTCCTCGCAAATCCACATGTCCCCACCTACCGCTTTTTGGGCGCCCTGCCGAAGTTCTTTGATACGGCGAGCCTGCTGGGTGGCCTCTCAGCAGCGGCCGGCGTCGACGTCGGGGTCGCGGTCTCGCCTGTCGCCGTCGGGCGGGGTGCCGCCGACGTCCCACCCGTAGGCGTCGTCGGTTTCAGCGTGGTTCTGAGGAGACTTCCCCTGAGTTTGCTTCCTCCTGTGGCTGCCGCCGATGCACCGGCGGTGGGAGCGGCGCGCACGGATCGGGGCGACACGCTGTAGCCGGGGTCCGCCTCCATCGTCTTGAGGTGGACGAGAAGCTCGCCGGCAGTCGGCCTCGACGACGGTTCCGGCGCTGTCATGGCGAGGATCAGCGCACGCATCTGCGTCCACTTGCGCAGTCCCGGGTCGATCGACTCGCCGGCCGCCACCGCCTGTGCGCAGGTGTGCCACCTGCCGTGATCAGGAAGTGAGCCGGTGAGATACTCGGTGAAGATTACTCCGAGGGCGAAGATGTCCGACTGCACGTCGATCCGCGCATGAGGATCGCCCTCAAGATACCGCAGCATCTCCGGCGAGTAGTAGGGGGCGTCTCCCATCAGTTCGGTTCGCGTCGGCAGATCGTGAGCGAGGAAGGAGTCGTCGAAGTCGATGAGCTTGCCGACGGGACCCGCCTTGGCGATCTCGACGATGATGTTGCCGTCCTTGTCCTTCTTCTGAGGTTTGAGGTCTCCGTGGACGACGTTCGCGCCATGGACCTGCTCCATCGCTCGTGCGATGGTCTTGAGAAGGAGGAACTGCGCGGGCCGTCCCAGGGTGGAGATGTCCTCGTGCCGGGCGATGTCGATGTGCGGCGAGACCTTGTAGTAGAAGGTCTCGTGCCGGAAGAACTCGAGTGGGATGACGACATTCGACCCGGTGACCGCGGCCTTGGTGAGCGCGCTGTCGACCGCGACGTGCCGTGCCTCGAATCGCTTGCACACCGCCCGCCTCTTGGCCTTGTTCGCCTCGGATCCCGGGCTGCTGTCCAACGGGTACTTGTATTTCGAGAACCTCTTGATGAAGTAGCGTTCTCCGCCCTTCTCCGCCAGCGCCCAATCCGCCATGCCACCGGCCGTCTTGAAATCGGTGACGAGACGGTAGCCGTTGATGACGGTCATGGTTCCTGCCTGTCGGTCGCGATGAGCGAGAAGTGCCCGTCACGGTAGGTTTCCCACCGGGCGCCCTCGGCGGCGTTGAGCTCCTCCTCGAGCCGGGCGAGTTCCTGGCGAGTCCCTGCCAGCCGGCGGCGGATGGCGCTGAGAGACTCTCCTCGGCCGACGAGGTCGTCCAGACGGCTCGCGAAT
Source organism: Dietzia sp. HMSC21D01 (assembly GCF_001815995.1). Lineage (NCBI taxonomy): Bacteria > Bacillati > Actinomycetota > Actinomycetes > Mycobacteriales > Dietziaceae > Dietzia > Dietzia sp. HMSC21D01. The sequence goes on from NZ_KV823661.1 coordinate 19,621, forward strand.
GCACCCCTAGCCGAGTGGAGATCGTCGACGCCGCGTACGCACAGCGCGATCGAGACGTCGTCCCCTGCTCTCGCGACCAAGGCGTCCGCGAGAGTGCGCCCCCATTCGTCGATACTGGTGGACTTCGCGAGTGCGGACAGGATCAGATACTCGAGATCCTCGGGAGACTGCACGTAGTCGTATGCTCCGTCCGTCCCAGTGAGGACGATCGCCGGCCCCTGCACGGTCGTCGTCGCGGCCTGCAGGTGGAAGTCCCCCGAGGCGGACAGAACATTGTTCATGGCACCGTCGTCGGAGCGCCCGGTGCTCGTGCTCTTGGTGGACGAGGTGTGGTCCGTGGTGAGGACCCGCAGCCCTTCGACCGGGGTGAGTACGTAGCACCGGGAGTCTCCCGCCCATACGGAGACGATCTCGTCTCCGCCGTCGTCGGACATGGTCGGCCGTACTGCGCACAGCGCCATGGTCGTGGGAAGCCGCTTGATCGCCTTGGAGACCAGTTGGCTCTGTACCTCGCCGGACGCGAGTTCGTCCCCGCGGGCCTTCAGCTCGGCGCGGAGTGCGGGTTCGAGTATCCCGACGATCTCCTCGCGGGAGCGGTCCACGATCGCCGACGCCTGCTCTGCGACGTATGCGGCGGCGACTCGGGATCCCACCCACGCGGAGGTCCGTTGCTCGCCCTCGAACATCAGCCTGGACGAGCCGCTACCGCCCAGACCGTCGAACACCGCGAGGATCACCCCTCGGCCGGGAACCTCGACACACACCGGAGGGGCATCCTCACCCGACCCGTGATCGTCACGAGCGAAGCTGGTGACGAACTCGGAAGTCCTCACGACGACGTCGACATCGGTTGCCGCCGGTGGTTCCGGAGCCTCCTCGAGCCCGGAGGTCGCCCCCGGTTCGCCAGCGGCCGCGGTTCCTGGAGCATCCGCTGATCCCCCGGCCTCACGGGGTGCCGGCGACTCGACCGACCTCGAACCTGCAGGGCGGCCCGTGTCAGGAACCGAGGCGGCATCGGGGGCGGGCGCCGGACGCGTCGCGGAGGACGCAGGCTCGGAAGCTGATCCCCTCCGGGGTCCGACCTCCGAGACGTCGTCGATTCCCGGTCCGCCGAGTGGGCCGCCGAGAAGTCGACGCTTCATCCCGTCGAACACTCCGACTCCCTCATGCACCGGCGACGCTGGCGGCGAGCAGCTTGAGGATCTGCTCGTACTCGTAGTCCTGAAGCCCGTCCCCCGCCTTCGCGGGGTAGTGCAGGGCTTGGTCCCAGTTCTCGCCGATCGCCGGCCAGGGCGACTCGGAGGGAGCGTAGATCAGGAGTCGCTTGGTCTCATGGCGCGGGAGCTGATCCCATAGGTCAGTGAGCTCGTCGAAGCTGGCGGGGAGTCCCGAAGGATAATTGTCCGGACGGTCAGCAGCGGCCTTCTCCAACGGATGGGCCGAGGTGTCGGTCCAGAGCACGATGACCTGCCTGCTCTTCGTCGTCTCCACCTTCCACTTCGACTGGAGCGCGAGCGCGAGTGCCTCGAGTCCGTTCTCCGGTGCGTCGCCACCGCCCTGGGCCACCAGGGAGTCGAGGAACGCGGCGTAGTCGGCGGACTGCGACGCAAGGTCGAAGAAGCCAGAGTCGTTCATCGGCACGGCGTCGTAGTAGTAGTCACGGAACGCCAGAACACGAACTCGGAGGTTGCGGACGATCCGATTCTGGGCCTGCAACTCCTCGCGCAGGTCGCTGTCGAACCTCGCCGCGTTCTCCTTGACCCTCGACAAGAGGCTCTTCATGCTTGCGGTCACGTCGATACACAGGACCAGATCGACATCGCAGTCGAAGTTGTCTCCAAGGAACTGCTCGTCTACCACGATCACTCACCTTCGGATTTCGGGGCGGCCACTGCCGCAGCGTGCGTCGATCATCCCACTAGCCGTACGCCCTCCGCTGTCCTTCTTTCGTATGATTTCAGCCGAGTACTCCGGCAGCTGGATTCCACTTCGTATCCCGGCGACGCTGGCTGACAGGAGGCGAACGATCTCGTCGTACCCCACCTTGAGTCTCCTCTGACCTGGCCGCACCGTGTAGTGGAGGGCGAGGTTCCATTTCCTGCCGATCTCAGCCCAGGGGTATACATCCGGGGCGCAGATCACCAGTCGCGTGGTCCAGGCGGCCGCCAGTTGATCCCAGTGATCCGTCATCTCATCGAAGTTCTGGGGAATATCTCGTGGGTAACCCTGCGGTCGAGAATCCGACTGCATCTCCAACGGATGCGCCCCCGAGTCGGTCCACACGAGAATGATGTGGAGTTGCTTCTCCTCTTGCCGATTTCAGTCCGACTGCCAACGCCTCGAGCCCGGACGTCGGAAGAGCCTGACCACCGCCACGCGCCTCGATTCGGTTGACGAACTCGTGGAACTCGTCGGACTGTTGTGGCAGCTCCAGGAAGGCTGAGTCCTGCATCGGTTGCTCGTCGGCGTAGTAGTCACGAAAGACCAACGTTCGCACTCTGAGTCTGCGCACGATCCTGCGAGTTCCGGACAGACGCGCACGAAGATCGGTATCGAACCGCAGCGCGTTCCGCTTCACCTCATCGAGGTTGTCTCGCATGCTCGCCGTGGCATCGATACACAGGACCGGGTCGATGTCGCAGTCCCCGTCGAGGTCGATTTACTGGTCACCCATCAATTCTCCTCACATCTCGAATGCACGGAAGTCTCGTGTCTCCGAGGACAGGATCTCCACGACACGCTCCAGCCCTAGCTGATGAACCTTCGTGGCCACGACGCGGAAGCCTTCTCCGTATTCGTCGTCCCTGGCATGGGATCCGTTGAGGAACCTCCGCTGGACGTGATCCGGCGCGAAGCGGACGAGGAACCGGTACTCGACGTACTCGGAGAAGCCCTCGCTGAGCACCGGCGGCAGATGGAGGACGTCACGTGCGAAGAGGTAGGCGTGGCCGTACTCGTGCGCGAGAGTGGCGAGCATCTTCCAGCGCGGCATCCTCTCGTGCAGATGGATCTCGATCCTGGGTTTGGCCGACGCCCCGGACTTCGACCACCGCGCAAAGCCGAGCACGCTGTCGGACTTGCGCTCGGCCTTGAGGCCGCGAGCGGACATCTCGGCTACGACGACCGGATGGTCCACCCCGAGGCCGATCTCGTCCATGAAGCTCAGGACCTGCCGGCACCGCCGCTGGACGACGAGTGGATCCGTGGCGATGGTCTCTGTGCAGATCGCGCAGTACGTCCAGCGATCGCCACTGGGCGCGCAGGGGCGGCCACACGCACCGCACGCCTGTGTCGAGTGACCGCTACACCATTTCCACTCGTCGCGCGTGCGGTATGTGCTGGTCAAGGGTCCGTGGCAATAGTCGCACGACCCGCTCGGGCCTCCTTGAAGTCGGAGTCGCGTCATCGTCTCGTCCTGGTCCTCGTGCGCCGTCCGGCATGACTGCAGATTGTCACGTGAACCAGACCACCACGTCGAGCAGCCGCTTGGCGAGCGTCTTGCGTTTCCCGGGCACGTTGTCCGGATCGAAGGTCTCGAGCAGTTCACCGACATCGTCGGGTACGGACGTCCCGAACAGGACACAGGGGGCACGATCGAATCACAAGAACCGCCCCTTCCGGGACTGTAAACCTGCAGTTCACGGCATTGGTCGCTCGCGGGGAGGGCTGACGACCAAGATTCACAGTGCCGTCGACGGACGCGGCCGGCCACTGGCGAATGTGATCACCGGCGGGCAGCGCAACGATGGCGCGATGCTCGCCGAAGTCCTCGCCGACATCCATGTCCCACGCCACGGCCGGGGCCGACCCCGCACCCGCCCCGACGCCGTGATCGCCGACAAGGCGTACTCGTCCGGCACGATCCGCCGCCAGCTCCGCAGCCGCGATATCGCCGCCGTGATCCCAGAGAAGAGTGACACTATCGCCGCCCGCGCCCGACGGGGAAGCCGCGGCGGCCGGCCACCGAAACTCGACGCTGACCTCTACAGAGGGCGAAACGTCGTCGAGCGCTCCTTCGCTTTGGCCAAGCAGTGGCGCGCCCTGGCCACCCGCTACGACAAACTCGCGATCACCTACCGCGCCGCCGTCACACTTTGCGCCATTCTGACCTGGCTACGCCATTTAGGAGACACGCCCTAGGAGACTGCTGAACAAAGTGCGTGTCCGGTCCGAATAATGACTCGGTCTTGAAATGATGTGGCTCACGCAGGGTGAGTCGGTTCGGCAGCGTGAGTTGCTGGATGTGGAGTCGGTGGCGGGGCATCTGCTCGAGGAGGGCAGCGTGTTCGCGTTGCTGGCCAAGCATCGGGACTGCTTGTTCCCGGCGGAGTTGTTCGCCGACCTGTTTCCCTCGGGCCGGGGCCGACCGTCGATCCCGGGTGAAGTGATCGCCTGGGTGATCGTGCTGCAAGCGCTGTACGGGTATTCCGACCGGGAGGCGGTCGACGCGCTGACCTTCGACCTGCGGTGGAAGGCCGCCTGCGGGTACGCGATCGATGCCAAGGGGTTCGACTCGTCGACGCTGACTGTGTGGCGGCGCCGGTTGGCGGCCAGTGACCGGCCGCAGCGGATCTTCGAGGTGGTGCGCCAGGTCATCGCCGAAACCGGCGTGGTCAAGACCAAGACCCGCCGGGCGTTGGATTCGACGGTCCTGGATGACGCGGTGGCCCGCCAAGACACGATCACCCAGCTGATCGCCCAGATCCGCCGAGTCGGCCGCGAGGTGCCCGGGGCGCAGGAGCTGATCGCCTCCGAGTGCACCCGGCTGGCGGCGACGTGCGGGCACGATTACTCCGAGGCCGGTAAGCCGCGCATTGTCTGGGATGACCAGGCCGCTCGGGATGAGCTGGTCTCCGCGCTGGTCGCAGACGCGTTGGCGCTGTTGGCGGCACTCGATGTGGAGGCAATCACCGCCGCCGGCGGCAAGCCGGCCGAGGCGGTCGCGTTGTTGGCGCTGGTGGCCGGCCAGGACGTCGAGCCGGCCGAGGACTCAGATGGCACTGACGGTCGGTGGCGCATCGCCCGCCGCACCGCGCCGGATCGGGTGATCTCCACCGTGGACCCGGATGCCCGGCACGCCCACAAGACTCGGCAACGCCGCCAAGACGGGTTCAAGGCCCATATCGTGGTCGAGCCCGATACCGGCCTGACCACTATGTGCTCCCTGACCAAGACCAACGGTCCGACCAACTCCGATGGCGCTGTCGGTGCCGCACTGGTCACCGCCGATCCCACCATCAGCGACGGCGAGCAGATCGAGGTGCTCGGCGACTCGGCGTATGCCAGCGGCGACATGCTGCACACCCTGGCGGGCAAACAGTGGCTGCCCGTGGTCAAGCCGTGGCCGATCAAGCCGGCCTTAGACGGCGGATTCACCATCGACGACTTCACTTTCGACGCCGTGGCGGGCACGCTGACCTGCCCCGGCAACATCACGCGGACAGTGACAGCGCACGGCCGCGCCACCTTCAAAGCCGCCTGCCGCGGCTGCCCGCTGCGCCAGCGATGCACCACCTCGGCCGCCGGGCGCACTGTGCTGCTCGCAGAGCACCACCTGCTTCAACGCCAGCACCGCCAGCGCGCCGGTGATGAGGACTTCCAGACCGTGTACCGGCAGCACCGGCCAATGGTGGAACGCTCGATCGCTTGGCTGACCCGAGGCGCTCGCCGCGTGCCGTATCGCGGGGTCGACAAGAACAACCACTGGCTCCACCACCGGGTTGCCGCCCTGAACTTGCGCCGACTGCTCGCGATGGGACTGACCAACCATGTGGCTCTCGCCCGACGCCAGGACGTCTCCGCTCTTGTCTGGCGACTCCTCCCTCCACGACCGCGCCCGTCTGCGCGAATCGTGCTGGCAGGTTGCGGAAGTCGACGGACCAGGGCGCACGGAGAGCCCGACTATCCTCCCGACGGTGGATCGCCAGGTAAGGCCGGAGTCGTCTCTTCGGGGGACAGACAGGCGGCCCCTCGCCACCTACGCTCGACTTTCGACCCATCGCAGGCGACGGTCGCCGAGCACCGGTCCTGCTCGGCATAAGGCCGGAAGGCCGGCCCCGGACTCTCGGGTCGCAGTGGACTCCACACGAGAGGGGCAGTTATGGAGAAGTCCGAACTCGACCGCTTCTTCGCGCTCTTGGACGACGACCCGGTGGCGGCCGAGCAGTTCGCCACCGACCTGCATACGGCGGAACCCGCCGAGTCCATGGCAATCAGCTTCATGGCACTGGCCACGAGGTCTCGCGGTGACATCAAGGCCGCGGAGGAACTTTACCTGCAGGCGGTCGAGCTCGAACTCGACAACGAGGGGCGGGTCGATGCAGCGAGCGTCGCCATGCAAGGACTGCTGGAAGCGCGAGTCGCTCTCAAAGAGTACGACTTCGCCTCCCCCGTGATTCACAACTTTCTGCAGCTGGGCCTGCCCCTGAATCAGAGCGCCTGTGGAGCTGTGATCAAATGCACCATCGAGGCGTTCGGTTTCGGTGCCATCGATGCGGCCGGCCGAAACCTCCTTCATGCGGTCACGATCAATGAGTTTATGGATCAGGACGTCAAGGAAGAGCTGATCGCGTTCGTCTTCTCGAAGATGGCCGAACACCAGGTCGAGGAACTTGCCGACGGCACCTACCGAAACCTCGATCCTTCTCCCGCAGGTGTGGCCCGACTTCGCCGTAATTGCGAAATTCCATGGTCGTACGCGACCATCATCCATGGTTCATCGAATCTGCCGGCGGAAGCAGTTCATCTCATGGCCAGGGTCCTGATCCCCTGGCGCGTCGCCAATGGAGAGCTCACCGGAAAACCGATCGACGTGATGCCGAACTCGTTGATCCCCGAACTCTTGCGCAGCGGAATGCTCGATATGGACGAATGCGTCAGGACACCACCCCCTGCCCCCTGGACCGTTGCGATCAATGCCGACTAGACCGCACTTCATCGCCATTCCACACTCCGGAAATCACATTCCGAATGCCCAAAAGGAGCTCTCCCAATGGCACTCTTCGCATTGATCCTCGCAGCGGCAGCCGGGTACGGCGTCGCAGTAAAATGGGGCAGAGGCCTCTCCCCTGCCATCGCCGCGGCGATCGGCGCCGGTGCCGCTCTGGTGATGTCCGTGGTCCTCGGCATGATCGGGCTGGGTGGAGTGTTCTCACTTCTCCTCTCCGTCGCTGCCGGAGCCGGCACGGTGTACGCCCTTCGTTCCACGTCGTTCGGCAGCCCCGCCAAGGCGACGAGCGGAGCGACCCCGGTCACCGGTGGATCCACCGCCCCGGCGAGGACCGCGTCGGGGGCCGGTACCGCGACCAGCACGCCTGCACCCACCCTCCCGACGCCTGATCACTACACTTCGGACGAGGAGGCGGGCGCAGCGATGGACGCCGTCGGAGAGATTCAGAAGCGGTTTGAGAGCGGCATCATGACCGATGAGCAGATCGCGGTGATGGGAGAGGAGATCTCCCGAAAGTGCCAGGGCATCGTGGACTACTTCGTCTCTCAGGGGCGGGAGATCAATCTCTACAACACGGTGATCGAGCCCATCTGCGGTTGGGCCATCGGCCAGCTTGCACCCTTATGGATAGTGGATCAAGGGGCGACCCCCCACAGTGCGGCCGCCATGCGTGCGTACTACGACATCACTGCGCTGATGGAGAAGTACAGTCGCCTCAAGCCGGCCTGAATCGGCTCACCCCAACAATCCCCGCAGGTCGTCGGCGGTGAGCGCGGCGGAGAAATGCTCGCCGCTGTCCAGGACGGAGGCGAACAGCTCGGCCTTGCGCTGCTGCAGCTCGACCACGCGTTCCTCGATCGTGTCGCGGGCGACCATCCGGTAGACCAGCACCGGGCGAGTCTGGCCGATGCGGTGCGCGCGGTCCACGGCCTGGGCCTCGGTCGCCGGGTTCCACCACGGGTCCAGCAGGAACACGTAGTCGGCGCCGACCAGGTTGAGCCCCACGCCGCCGGCCTTGAGGCTGAGGCAGAACACCTGCGCGCCGCCCTCGGTGAACTCGCCGACGGCCCCGGCCCGATCCGTCGTGCTCCCGTCGAGGTGGGCCACGGTGATCCCCTCGTCGCGCAAGCGATCCACGACGGTGTCGAGGTAGGTGGTGAACTGGCTGAACACGAGCGCGCGGTGCCCCTCGGCCACCACCTCCCGCAGCGCGGCGATGAGCTCGTCGGTCTTCGCCGACGCGACGCCGAGATGGTCCGGGTCGACCAGGGATGCGTCCAGGCACAGCCGCCGGAGCACGGTGAGCCCGGCGAGGACGCTGATGCGGTTGGACTCGAAGTCGTCGAGCAGCGCCAGCAGCGAGGCCCGCTGCCTCGCGAGCTCCCGTTCGTAGATCCGGCGGTGCGTGGCCGACAACTCGATCTCCATCACCGCGTCCGTGCGCGGGGGCAGGTCGGCGGCCACGAGCTCCTTGCGCCGCCGCAGCAGGAACGGACGCAACCGCCTGCGCAGCCGCTCGAGCGTGGCCCGGTCCCCGTCCTTCTCGATGGGCGTGCGGAAGCGGGTGCGGAAGTCCTTGGCGTCGGGCAGCACGCCCCGGCACGACAGCGCCGCGACCGCCCACAGTTCGGTGAGGTTGTTCTCCATGGGCGTGCCCGTCACGGCGAGCAGGAAGTCCGCCCGCAGCCCGGCCAGCGCGGCGAAGAGCTTGGACCCCGGGTTCTTTGCCTGCTGGGCCTCGTCGAGGATCACGCCCGCCCACTCGACGCCCGCGTACGACTCGGCGTCCAGCCGCAGAACCGCGGCGGAGGTCACCACGATGTCGGACGCGGCCGCGTCCTCGGCGACCGTCGTCGTGGACCGGGCCTCGGTCGCCGATCGCCGCGACACCCGGAGCGAGGGGACGAACCGGCGCGCCTCGGCCTCCCAGTTGGGCACGACCGACGAGGGCGCCACGACGAGGAACGGTCCCGGCGGGCGGTCGCCGGCGGTCTCGTGCGCGTGGGCGATGAGCGCGAGCGACTGGATGGTCTTGCCCAGGCCCATGTCGTCGGCGAGGATCCCGCCGATCCGGTGCCGCCACAGCATGGCCAGCCAGTCCAGGCCCTGCTGCTGGTACGGCCGCAGGTCCGCCTCGAGCGCGGCGGGGGCCGGGACGGGCGCGGGGGTGTCGGCGGCCAGTTCGAGCAGCGCGCGCGCCCGCCCGGACGGTGGCTCGAGATCGTCAGCCAGCTCCGCGAGGTCCGCGAGCACCCCGGCCTGCCCGAGGCCGATCTTCACTCCCGCCCCGTCCGGCTCCCTGCCGACCCGCTCGGCGGAGGCCGCCATCGCCTCGTCGAGCAGCTCGCGCAGCTCGCCGAACCGCTCGAGGTCCACCGGGACGAGCAGCCCGTCCTCGGTGAGGAACTCGTCCTGCCCGGTGACCACCGCCCGGAAGATGGCGGCGAACGGGACGGGGCGGCCTTCGACGGTGACGGTGACCGTCAGTCCCAGCCAGTCGATCCCCGAGCGGTCGTCCTCGGTGGCCACGTGGATGCGCGGCCCCTCCGTGGCCCGGCGGATACTCGGCACCTCGTCGGCCAGCACCACGTGGACGCCGTCGAGTGCGCGGAGCTGCTCGAGCCCGTCGGTCAGCACCAGCCCCGCCTCCCGGCCGGTCACCCGCAGGGTGCCCTCGCCGAGGATCCAGCCCCAGCCGGCGTCGGAGACGGCCGTGGTCAGCGCGATGAGCGCGGGATCCCCGGGCAGCGGGGTGCCGATCCCCATCTCGGCCACGCTGAGGGGCCGACGGCGCGTCACCTCGGTGTCGTCGGACATGCGCATCACGTCGACGCGGTGCCACTGCAGCATCAGTCCCAGCTCGTGGGTCGCACCGCCCGGGCCCGCCCCGGCGGGCGGCCGGATCGTCAGCTCGAGCTCCACGCGATCGAACCGGGGGAGCTCGAGCCGCCCGACGCGGTCGGTCACCGGGAACCTGTCGACGAGGTCGGGCAGGAAGTCCGCACAGAACTCGGGCACCGCCTCGTCGGGGACGGTCAGGGCGCGCCACTGCCGCAGCTGCCCGGCCACGCCGGGCCCCAGCCGCCCGACCGGGGACAGCTCCAGCACCCGGTCACGGACCAGCGCGACCATGTCCCCGTGCTCCCCCACGAGGGCGCCGGGCAGGGGGCGGTCGC
>NZ_KV823662.1:0-1761 GCF_001815995.1 Dietzia sp. HMSC21D01
GCGGGCGGCCTCGGCCGCCCGACCCCGCCGGCGCCCGGGCCGGGCTCCCCTGTGGCGGCGGATCGGGCCGCTGCGCATTGTCGGCCTCGTGCTGGTCCTCGTGCTCACGTTGGGTGTGGTCACGGCCCTGTGGGCGGACTCGAAGCTGCAACGGATTGACGCGCTCACCGACTACCCGGGGCGGGGCGGCAACACGCCCGGCACCGTGACCCTGCTCGTGGGCACCGACTCCCGCGAGGGGCTCACCCCCGAGCAGCAGGCGCAGCTGTCGACCGGGTCCGAGTCCGACGCCGGCGGCAAGCGGACCGACACGATGATGCTCGTCTACACCCCGCGCGGCGGCGACCGCACGATGCTCATCTCGCTGCCCCGCGACCTGCTCGTGACCATCCCCGGTTACGGCGAGAACAAGCTCAACGCGGCCTACACGTTCGGTGGACCGCCGCTGCTCACCCAGACGCTCGAGCAGCAGACGGGCGTGCGGATCGACCACTACGCGGAGATCGGATTCGGCGGCTTCGCCGGGATCGTCGACGCCGTGGGCGGAGTGGACATCTGCATCGAGGAGCCCATCGTCGACCCGCTCGCCGGCCTCGATCTGGCCGCCGGATGCCAGACGCTCGCCGGACCGCAGGCCCTGGGATTCGTCCGCACCCGCTACGGGTTCGCCGAGCAGGACCTCCAGCGGGTGCGTAACCAGCGGCAGTTCCTCGGCGCGCTCATGCGCAAGACCCTGTCCCCCGGGAACCTGCTCAACCCGTTCACCGCGGTGCCGCTGCTGAACTCCGGCGCCGAGGCCGTCACCGTCGACACCGGCGACCACATCTGGACCCTCGCGCGGGTCATGTGGCGTCTCAGCGACGACCCGCTGACCGTGACCGCCCCCCACGACGGGATGGCGTCGGGATCGGTGGGCTCGTATCTGACGTGGGGCCCCACCACCACGGGGTTCTTCGAGGCGGTCGCCGCCGGGCGGACCCCCGGCCCGGAGTACATCGACGCCGGGCCCTGATCGGCCGCGCGCTCAGCCGGCCGGGGTGATGGAGACGATCCCCCACGTGCCGTCGGGGTTCTCGGCGAGTCGCACGCGCTGACGGATCAGGACCGGATCGGCCTCCGGCGGGTACTCGGTGAGGTCGACCTCGAGCAGCGTGGGCGACAGCTCCCGCGCCTCCACGCAGTGGGTGGTGCCCTCGGGGACCCGCTCGACGCCCTCGACGCGCAGCTGCTCCTCGGTCATCCGACTGGACGGCGAGACCGCCTCGAACGCCTTCGCCGCCGACCGCTCCACGTAGTAGGCGTGGTCGAACGCCAGGACCGCGCCGGCGGGCGTGTCGAGCGATCCGGGCCCAGCGCCGACCACGCGGCCGGGCTCCGAGACCTCGGTGCACCCTGTGACCGCCTCCTCGGAGGGACTGACGGCCCCGCGGGTCACGACGAATCCGAGCACCGCGGACCCGCCCAGCACCGCCACACCGGCGGCGACCAGCAGGGCGATCCGCACCGGACGGCGGTCGAGCACCACGGGCGACCGCGGCGGCTCGTCGACCGGCCGGGGCACCTCCGTCGCGATGGAGCCCAGCGGGAGGCTCGACAGGTCGTCGACGTCGACGCCCGCCGTCCGGGCGGGCCCTGATCCCGCAGAGGCGGGTGCGCCTGCACCCGCACCCGCACCCGCACCCGCGCCCGCACCCGCACCGAGCGTGATCCGGGTCGGTGGGGCCTCACGCGCGGGCTCGTCAGCGCGGCCGCCGGCCCGCG
>NZ_KV823663.1:0-1632 GCF_001815995.1 Dietzia sp. HMSC21D01
CCACGGCGCGGAGCTGCGCCCCGGCCATCGACGCGTGCAGCAGGGCCCCCGTCGCGTCCGCGGCGCGCAGCGCCTCGGGGTCGTCGAGGTCGACCCGCCCGGCCCCAGTGTCGTTCGACAGGTCAGGCACGGACGATCGCGAGGACCTCGTCGACCACGGCGTCGACGTCCTCCCTGGTCGGCGCCTCGGCGTTGAGGCGCAGCAACGGCTCGGTGTTGGAGGCGCGAAGGTTGAACCACGCGCCGTCGCCGAGGTCGACGGTGACGCCGTCCAGGCGGTCGACCGACGCGGCGCGGTCGGAGAACGCGGCGACGACGGCCTCCATGCGCTCGGTCTGCGCCTCCGCCGAGTCGAGCGTGGAATTGATCTCCCCGGAGGCGGCGTACCGGGTGTACTCGCCCATGAGCTCGGACAGCGTGCCGTCCTGACCGCCGAGTGCTGCCAGCACGTGCATGGCGGCCAGCATGCCCGAGTCGGCGCCCCAGAAGTCGCGGAAGTAGTAGTGCGCGGAGTGCTCGCCGCCGAAGACGGCACCCGTGTCGGCCATCTGCGCCTTGATGAAGCTGTGGCCCACGCGCGTGCGGACGGCGACGCCGCCCTTCTCCTCGACGAGCTCGGGGACGGCCCTGGAGGTGATGAGGTTGTAGATGATCGATGCGCCCGGTTCCTTGGCGAGCTCCCGCTCGGCGACGAGGGCGGTGATGGCCGACGGGGCCACCGGCTCTCCGCGCTCGTCGACCACGAAGCAGCGGTCCGCGTCGCCGTCGAAGGCCAGGCCGATGTCAGCTCCGCTCTCCCGGACGAGGGCCTGCAGGTCGACGAGGTTGGCCGGCTCGAGCGGGTTGGCCTCGTGGTTGGGGAAGTTCCCGTCGAGTTCGAAGTACAGGGGCACGATCTCGAGCGGCAGCCCGCCCAGGACGGCGGGCACCGTGTGACCGCCCATGCCGTTGCCGGCGTCCACCGCGACCTTGAGGCGGCGGATCCCCGTCAGGTCGACCAGCCCGCGCAGGTACTCGCCGTAACCCTCGAGCACGTCGCGCTCGGAGACGGTGCCGGTCTCCCCGTCGTGCGCGGGGACGCCCGCGATGACCTCGTCGGCGATCGTCCGGAGGCCGGACTCCTGGCCCACCGGCTTGGCGCCCGCCCGGCACAGCTTGATGCCGTTGTACTTCGCCGGGTTGTGGCTGGCGGTGAACATGGCGCCGGGGCACTCCAGCAGGCCGGAGGCGAAGTAGAGCTGGTCGGTGGAGGCCAGGCCGATCATCACCACGTCGAGGCCCTGCGCGGTCACCCCGTCGGCGAACGCCGCCGACAGGCCCGGGGACGAGTCGCGCATGTCGTGCCCGATCACCACGGTGCCCGCGCCCTCGGAGCGCATGAGCCGAGCGAAGGACGCACCGACCTCGCGGACGAAGTCCGTGTCGATCTGCTCTCCGACGACGCCACGGACGTCGTAGGCTTTGATGACTGCTCGGACGGACTCGGCGCTGCGTGCCACGTGCTGCTCCAGGGGGGTGAGACGGGGTCGGTCGATGTCTCCCGTGACACTACCCGCGCCGATCACGCGGCGGACCACCCTGCGGGCGGCGGGTCAGCGGGCGGTGGGGCCGGACCCGCCCGCGCCGCCGCCG